>DATAIT010000080.1 GCA_036262515.1 Acidimicrobiales bacterium
GACGCTGCCGTCGGCGGCCGGCAGCCACAGGCGGGCACGGCGGGGCCGGGCGGCGGCACCCCGTCCCTCGGCCACCACCTCGACCAACCGGGCCCGAAGGTGCCCCGCACCGTCGTCCAAACCCTCCCACGCCGAGGTGGCCACGGACAACCGGACGTCGGCCCCGTCCCACCTGCCGAGCGGCACGAGGACGGCGCCCCGCTCGCGAGCGCGGGCCACCAGCCGGCGGCCGTCGGCCGCCGGCACCCGCTCGGGCACGCGCACGACCACGACGTCGAGGGCGTCGAGCAGGGCGGCCACCACCGCCGCCCAGTCCCGCCCCGGCGCTGCCACCAGGGCCAGGCGGCTGACGGCCACACCGAGCTCGGCCGCCGCCACCAGACCCAGCGACGGCAGGCCCACGGCTGCGCACCACGACCCGCCGGCCGACGGCCCGGCCAGCAGGGCCAGAGCCAGCGACGTGGACCCGGTGACGGCAACCGTGGCTCCCCGGCGCAGCCCACCGCCCGGGAGCAGCCCGGCCAGGGCGGGCAGCACGGGCAGCACCCGTCCGCCCGCGAGGGAGACGGGCCTGACCGATTCAGGGAGACCGGTCAGGCCGGGAGGCGGAGCGGGCGAGGGGGAGGCGAGAGCCATGCGAATCCCAGTATCGAACTGATGTTCGAGAGCGTCAACCGGGACCCCGAAATGGCCGTCAGGCGGTCCCCTCCCACCAGATCGTCACGCTGCGGCGCAGCGGTGCCACGTCGTCCACCGCGAGGAAAGCGGCGATCTCGGCGTCGCGTTCCGGACCGACGCACAACCGTCGGCGCATCATCGCCACCATCTCCGAGCGGTCGAACCCGTGGTGCTCCCAACGTCGCTCGAACGTCTCGTGCGCCACCCGCAGACCCATCTCCTCCAGCAGGGCCAGGGCGTCGTCGGCCGTCGGCGACGTGGGCCGCTCGATCCCGTGGATCGCCCGCCACAGCGGGTTCAGGTTCGACGTGGGATGGTCGGCCGAAAGCTCCACGACGACACGGAACCGAGCGTGCGCGTTGAGGGCGGAAGCGAACGGCACCAGATCCGCGACGTTGTAGAAGACGTTGTGGCACACCACCACGTCGGCCGTGCCCACCTCCGGCGCAACCGCCGGCCAGTTCCCTGGATCTCGCGGTGCGCCACGCCGAGCCGGTCGGCGGTGGCGGCGAAGGCGGCCAGCATGCGGGCGTCCTCGTCCACGCCCACGAGGAGGGCGGCGGGCGGGACGAGCGGCAGGCACCCTGCGCTGCCGCCCACCCCGACGTCGAGCACCGTCCCACCCTCGGGCACCGCCTCGTGCGCCCGGCGCTGTGACGGGCTGCCGGCGCCCTCGGCGAGGGCACGCTCGGCCCGGCCGGCGAACAGGGCGGGCGAGAACCCCCACGGCGGTTCGGGTGCGGCGGCCAGGATCTCGTCGGGGATGGCCCATGCGGCGAGAGCGCTCCGCCACCGTTCGGCAGCAGGCCGTGCCGCACCACCTGGCATGGGGCAGCGTACGGCGCACCCGCCGCCGCGCCGGATGCCGTACCCAATCGTCATCGAACTCGTGTTCGGACCGGCTCGCCGGCGGGTACATCAACGCCCATGACCGACCTGCCCGAATCAGCGCAGAAGGATCCCGACGACTGGGTCACGGGCGACGAACCCGTCACGGGTCCCCAGCAGTCCTACCTGTCGACACTCGCCCACGAGGCCGGCGAAGACGTCGACCCGGCCACGCTCACCAAGGCCGAGGCCTCCAAGAAGATCGACGAGCTCCAGGAGCGCACGGGCCGTGCCGGGGACGGCGACGTCGCAGAGCGTGCGTAGACCGGGGAACCGGCGGGTAGACATCCCCCATGATCGATTCCCGCCTCCAAGACCATGTCCTGGGGCTGGAACTGCAACTCGTGGAGCTTGTCGAGCAGCGTGAGCGGGCCACGGTGCAGCACCGGCCGAAGGACGCAGCCTGCATCGAGCGCAGCATCGATGCCCTGCAGGAAGAGCTGGCACGAGCCGCCGAGGTCCTCGCCCGGCCCGACGCCGATCTCCCCGAGTTCCACCATGTCTACGAAGCGGGCGCCGCCTGAGCACCTGAACGCCCGGTTCCCGTCACGACCTCTACGGGAACAGCCCGCGCGCCGCGATGGCGTCCGCCACCCGTTCGACGGCGAGGGCGAAGGCAGCCCGCCGGAGTGAGACCTGGAGGGTTTCCGCCTTGGCCCACACCGAGGTGAAGGCCGTGTCCATGAACCCCCGCAGGCGGACGGCCACGGTGTCCTCGTCCCAGGCGAACCCCTGGCGGTCCTGGGCCCACTCGAAGTAGGACGCCGTCACCCCGCCGGCGTTGGCCAGGATGTCCGGCACCACCACGATCCCGCGCCGGTCCAGGACGGGATCGGCGTCGGGCGTGGTCGGGCCGTTGGCCGCCTCCACCACGACCTTGGTCTGGAGGTCGGCGGCGACCGCACCGTCGATGGCGCCGGAAAGAGCGGCCGGCACGACAAGTTCGCTCTCCACTCGCCACAGGTCGGCGGGGTCGAGAGGATCTGCGCGCCCGAACCCGGCCACGGTCCCCTCACGGCCGACGTGATCGGACAGGGCCGAGGGATCGAGCCCACCCGGGTTGCAGACGGCGCCGCCGATGTCGCTCACCGCCACCACCCGCATGCCGGCCGAGGAGAGCAGGAAGGCCAGCGGGCCGCCGACCTTGCCGAACCCCTGGATGACGGCCCGGCTGCCCGCCAGCGGCAGCCCCAGTGCGGCGAATGCGGCCCGGGCGCACATGACGACGCCCGACGAGGTGGCGCCCGCGTGCGCCCGGGTGCCGCCGACCGACAGTGGCTTGCCCGTCACCGTTCCGGCCAGCAGCTCGCCGCCGTGCATCATGGCGAGGGTGTCCATGAGCCACGCCATCACCCGGCCGTCCGTGTTGACGTCGGGCGCCGGCACGTCTCGCTCGGGCCCGAGAAGCGGCGACACCTCCAACGTGTAGCGGCGGGTGAGACGCTCGAGCTCGCTGAGCGACATCACGGTGGGGTCGCAGCGGACCCCACCCTTGGCCCCTCCGAACGGCAGGTTGGCCACCGCCGTCTTGAAGGTCATGTCGGCCGCCAGCGCGGTGACCTCGTGGACGTCGAGGTCGGGATGGAACCGGATGCCGCCCTTGCCCGGCCCGCGCGTCGTGTCGTGGTGGACCCGCCAGCCGGTGAAGACCTCCACCCGGCCGTCGTCCATCCGCACCGGGACCGCCACCTCGAGGACACGCCGGGGCGTGCGCAGCATGCGGTGGATGTCGGGGTCGAGGTCCGTGAGCTTGGCCGCGTCGTCGAGGCGCTCGAGCACCGCCGACCACGCGTTGTAGCTCACGGTGTCAGGGAATGCTGGGCTGGACGCCCTCGCGATAGTGGATGAACAGCTCCTCGACGAGCTCGCGCATCCCCTCGCCCGATTCCCCCGGACCCAGCTCGACGGTGATCACGTTGGAGTACACGTGGACCCCGCTCACGCCCCCGTGCTCGAACAGCCGCCGGGCCAGCACGTCGGGCGGCCGGTCGCCCGTGGCGGCGGCCGCATTGGCGTAGCTCTCGTGGCCCATACCGGTGAGGCTGCGGTTGATCTCGAAGCGAACGACGCCCTTGACGGACGACGGCTTCTGCACGACCACGATCGGCTGGCCCATGGCGAGGCGGAGGTTACCCCCTGGGTACGCTGACTGCGATGTTGCCGGAGCGCGCCGCACCTCCTCGGTCGCCCGTTCCCTGGCGCACCATCTGGGCCACCATCGGCTCCGTCGTCCTCACCCTCGGCACCATCGCCCTGTTGAAGGCGGTGTCGAAGATCCTCGTGTGGCTCGTGATCGCCGCCTTCTTCGCCGTCGTCCTCACCCCGCCGGTGGACTTCCTCGAGCACAAGGTGAAGGTGCGCCGGTCGCTGGCCACCGTCGTGATGATCCTCGCCGTGCTCGGGGCGCTCGGAGGACTGCTGTACACGTTCATCACGCCGATCGTCGACCAGTCCCAGCAGTTCGCCGACAACTTCCCCCGCTACGTGGAGGACGCCAAGGCGGGCCGCGGTCCGCTCGGAGGCGTCGTCAAGCGCTACAACCTCGACCAGCGCATCGAGGAGCACCGCGACGACTTCCAGAAGGCGTTGAACAACCTCGGCAGCAACAGCCTGGAGATCGTCCGGGGCGTCGGCAATGCCGTGGCCGCCGCCCTCACCATCTTCGTGCTCACCATCCTCATGCTGCTCACCGGGCCGCGGATGATGCGCACCGGCCTCGGTTCGCTCTCGCCGCCCACCGCCGAGCACGTGCGACACGTGGCCTCGGACTGCGCCAAGGCGGTCACCGGCTACGTGGCGGGAAACCTGCTCATCAGCGTGATCGCGGGCACAGCCACGTTCGTCTTCCTGTGGGCGGCCGACGTGCCGTTCCGGACGGTGCTCGCCCTGTGGGTGGCGTTCGCCGATCTCATCCCGCTGGTGGGCGCCACCCTGGGCGCGGTGCCGACCGTGCTCGTCGCCTTCCTCAACTCCACGGGCCGGGGCATCGCCACCGTCGTCTTCTTCGTCGTCTACCAGCAGTTCGAGAACCACGTGCTGCAGGTGACGATCATGGCGAAGACGGTCGACCTGAACCCGCTCGTCGTCCTGGTGGCGGTGCTCGTCGGCGTGGAGCTGAGCGGCCTGCTCGGCGCCCTCCTGGCCATCCCGGTGGCCGGCATCATCCAGGTGCTCGGACGCGACGTCTACGACGAGCGTCGGGGGAAGCTGAAGGACGAGCCCACCATCGGCGACGACAAGATCCCCGTGAGCCAGGTCGCCGGCCGGACGTCTCCCCCCGACGACGGCGCTCCCGACGCTGACGGCACCTCGCCCGCGGTCGGTGCGCCGGTGGACGGTGAACGCGTCGAACCCGAGGTGGAGACGGAGGCGGGCTGGGCGGGGACGGGCACCTCGTGAGCGCCTCCGAGGTCGTGGAGGTCGAGGGCCACATCATCGACTCGCTGATCCTGGCCAAGGTGATGGACGTCATCCTCGCCAGCGGCGCCGACTACGAGGTGGTGAACGTCGAGATCGGGCGCACCAACACCGACCTCAGCAGGGCCCGCCTCGAAGTCGTGGCGCCCGACGAGGACGCGCTCGCCTCGTTGTTGGTGGAGCTCCAGGCACACGGCGCGAACAAGGTGATGGCCGTCGACGCCGAGCTGCTGGCCGCTGATCGCGACGGCGTGCTCCCCGCCGGCTTCTACTCGACGACCAACCTGCCCACCTCGGTGCGCATGGCCGGCCGGTGGATCGCCGTGGAGAACCCCGAGATGGACTGCGGGCTGGTCATCACCCCGGACGGGCGGGCCCGGACGGTACCGATGCACCGCGTACGGGTTGGCGACATGGTGGTGGTCGGCAACGACGGCATCCGGGTGACACCGCCGGCGCGGCCCCGCGGCGCCAGCCCCTTCGAGTTCATGAGCTCGGAGGTCTCGTCGGAGAAGCCCAAGGCGCTGCTCGTCGCCGACGTGGCCGACCGGATGCGGATGCACCGGGCGTCGGGTGCCAAGGTGCTGGCCGTCTGCGGGCCCGCCGTCGTCCACACCGGCGCCGCGTCGGCGGTGGCGCGGATGGTGCGCGAGGGCTGGATCGACGTCCTGTTCGCCGGCAACGGCTTCGCCGCCCACGACATCGAGTCCAACGTGATGGGGACGTCGCTCGGCGTCTCCGTGCATGCCGGAACGGCCTCCGACGGCGGCCACGCCAACCACCTGCGGGTCATCAACGAGGTCCGCCGTTACGGCTCCATCGCCGCCGCCGTCGACGCGGGCTACGTCGACGGCGGGGTGATGTACGAGTGCGTCACCAAGGGTGTGCCGTTCGTGCTCGGCGGGTCGATCCGCGACGACGGGCCCCTCCCCGACGTGTACCCCAACGTGGTCGAGGCGGCCGACGCCATGCGGTACCTCCTCCCCGGCGTGGGCGTGGCGCTCATGCTGGCGTCGACACTGCACGCCATCGCCACCGGGAACTGCCTGCCGTCGGGTGTGGAGACCTTCTGCGTCGACATCAACCAGGCCGTCGTCACCAAGCTGGCCGACCGCGGCAGCCACCAGGCGCTGGGCATCGTCACCGACGTCGGCCTCTTCGTCCAGGGCCTGTGCGACGTGCTGTGCTCGTGAGAAGTCCCGCGCCGTAATGGCGCTCGCTTGGGGGCGGCGGTTCCTGATGTGCCCGCCCGAGCACTTCGGCGTCCTCTACGAGATCAACTCGTGGATGCACGTGGAGGTCAGCGTCGACGTCGATCTCGCCCGTGCGCAATGGGAGGCACTGCGGGACGGTCTCGTCGACGCCGGGGCCGCCGTCGAGCTGCTCGACCCCGTGGAGGGACTGCCGGACCTCGTCTTCACCGCCAACGCCGGCGTCGTGAACGGGACGCAGTTCGTCCCGGCCCGGTTCCGCCATCCCGAGCGCCAGCGCGAGGTGCCCCACGACATCGCCTGGTTCGACGCCTGCGGCTACACCGTCGTTGAGCTGCCCGGAACGGGGTCCCACGAGGGCGCCGGCGATGCGCTCCCGTTCGCCCGGTCGCTCTTGTCCGGATACCGCACCCGTTCCGACGTCGCCACGCACTCCGCACTCTCCGTTCTCACCGGCGCGCCCGTCCGCTCGGTGGAGCTGGTCGAGCCGCGCCTGTACCACCTCGACCTCACCTTCTGCCCCCTCGACGAGCGCCGGGCCATCGTCGCACCTATGGGCTGGGACCGCTACGGGTGCCGGGTCGTGGAAGCGGTGGTGCCGGAGACGCTGGTGCTCGAGGACACCGACGCGCTGGCCTTCGGCGCCAACTCGGTGGTCGTCGGGTCGAGCATCCACATGCCGTCCTGCTCACCCGCCGTGGGCCGGCAGCTGGAAGCGTGGGGGTTCGACGTGGCCGTCTACGACGTCGGCGAGTTCCTCAAGGCGGGCGGCGCCTGCCGCTGCCTCACGCTCGCGTTGGATGTGGACTTGGCGGCAACGGGGTAAGACGACGTCATGCCCGATGTCGAGTACTTCTGGGACCCCGCTTGCCCGTGGTCCTGGGTCACGTCACGGTGGATGGTGAACGTCCTGGTCGAGCAGCCGATGGAGGTGGACTGGCGGTTCATCTCGCTGCGCATGATCAACGAGGGGAAGGACTACGAGCAGGACTTCCCGGAGGGCCACAAGCGCGTCCACCAACGTGGGCTGGAGCTGCTGCGGGTGGCCGCCGCCGTCCGCGCCGAGCTGGGCGGCGACCTCGTCCTGCCCTTCTACACGGCGGTGGGAACCCGCATCCACGTGGAGAAGGACCCGACCTCGCTCGACGGGCCGGCGGGCATCCGGGCCGTGCTGCGCGACCTCCGGTACCCGGTCGACCTGGCCGGTGCCGCCGACTCGGAGGAGTACGACGACGTCATCCGGGCCGACAGCGAGGACGCGCTCGAGCGCTGTGGCGGCAACATCGGCACGCCCGTGATCAGCTTCCTTCCCCCCGACGGCCCCAGCTTCTTCGGGCCGGTCATCAGCCGGGCACCGAAGGGACGCGAGGCGGTGGAGCTGTGGAACGCGGTGTGCACCCTCGGCACCAACGAGTTCTTCAGCGAGCTGAAGCGCTCCACGCGCGGGCGGCCCGAGTTCGACTGACGCCCCCACGGGCCCGCTGGAGCGGCGGACGTCAGACCTGCCAGGTGGTGCCGCCGGTCAGCAGGCTGGCCAGGTCGCCCGGGCCCTGGCGCTGCTGGGCATCGACCATCTGCTGCTGCACGAGGGTGCCGTAGTCGGGCCGCCGGACCGCTCGGAACACGCCCACCGGCGTCGGCTCGTTCGGGCCGCGGGCGAGGCGCGACAGCAGGAACGCCAGGCCGGGTTCGGGTCGATGCTCGTCGTGGACGAGGACGGCGTCCTCGCCCACGTCGGCCACGTCGGCGATGAGCGCACGACCCTGGCCGTCGACGGTGACGCAGCGCTCGTTGTCGGCCCCGAACCGCACCGGCTGGCCGTGCACGAGGGGAATCAGCATCTGCGACCGGACCTCGCGGGCGGTGACCTGCTCGAACGCCCCGTCGTTGAAGACGTTGCAGTTCTGGTAGATCTCCACAAAGGCGGCGCCGTCGTGGTCGTGGGCCCGGCGGATCGTCTCCGTCATGTGCTTGCGGTCGAGATCGTGGGTGCGGGCCACGAACGTGGCCTCGGCGCCGAGAGCCAGGCTCACCGGGTTGAACGGGTGGTCCACCGAGCCGAAGGGCGTGGACTTGGTGACCTTGCCCATCTCGCTGGTGGGCGAGTACTGGCCCTTGGTGAGCCCGTAGATCTGGTTGTTGAACAGCAGGACGGTGAGCTTGACGTTACGGCGCAGCGCGTGGATGAGGTGGTTGCCGCCGATCGACAGGCCGTCGCCGTCGCCGGTGACGACCCACACGTCGAGATCGGGGCGGGCCACGGCCAGCCCGGTGGCCAGCGGCAGGGCGCGGCCGTGGATGCCGTGGAGCCCGTAGGTGTTCATGTAGTACGGGAACCGGCTGGAGCAGCCGATGCCCGAGATGAACACGGTGTTCTCCCTGCGTACCCCGAGGTCGGGCATCAGCATCTGCACGGCGGTGAGGATCGAGTAGTCCCCGCAGCCGGGGCACCAGCGGACCTCCTGGTCGCTCGACCAGTCCTTCTTGGTGGTGAGGGGGACGTCGACGTCGGTCACGTCATGCACCCGCCGCCAGGGCGACCACGGCCGCTTCCACCTCGGAGTACAGGAACCGCTGGCCCTGGACCTTCGAGATGGATCGGGCGTCGACCAGGAACTCGGCCCGCACCATGGCGCAGAGGTGGCCCAGGTTCATCTCCGGCACGAGCACCTTGGCATAGCGCTGCACCACCTCGCCGAGGTTCGACGGCCACGGGTTGAGGTGCCTGAGGTGGGCGTGCGCCACCGGACGGCCGCGCCGTCGCAGCCGCTCGGCCGCCGCCGCGATGGAGCCGTAGGTGGAACCCCAGCCCAGGAGCAGGACGTCGGCGCTACCGGTGGGGTCGTCGACCTCGACGGGCGGGATGTCGCCGGCGATACCGGCGATCTTGGCCGCCCGGGTGCGCACCATCAGTTCGTGGTTGGCCGGGTCGTAGCTGATGTCGCCGGTGGCTTCGGCCTTCTCGAGCCCGCCGATGCGGTGCTCGAGGCCGGGCGTCCCTGGCACTGCCCACGGTCGGGCCAGCGTGGTCGGGTTGCGCAGGTAGGGCTGGAACTCCGGCGAGCCGTCGGGGGCCGTGGCATTGGGCAGGATGGCGAACGGGACGCTGATGTCGGGCAGGTCGGCCAGCTGGGGGAGCCGCCACGGCTCCGCACCGTTGGCCAGCGAGGCGTCGGACAGCAGGATGACGGGCGTGCGGTACTTGAGGGCCAGCCGGGCCGCCTCGATGGCGGCGTCGAAGCAGTCGCCGGGCGTGCGGGCGGCCACGATCGGAAGGGGCGCCTCGCCGTGGCGGCCGTACATGGCCATGAGGAGGTCGGACTGCTCGGTCTTGGTCGGCAGACCGGTGGACGGGCCGGCGCGCTGCACGTCGATGACCACGAGCGGCAGCTCGAGGCTGACGGCCAGGCCCAGCGTCTCCGCTTTGAGGTCCATCCCCGGCCCGCTCGTGGTGGTGACGCCGAGGTGGCCTCCGAAAGCAGCGCCCAGGGCGGCGCCGGCGGCGGCGATCTCGTCCTCCGCCTGCATGGTGCGCACGCCGAAGTTCTTGTACCTGGAGAGCTCGTGGAGGATGTCGGACGCCGGCGTGATGGGGTACGAGGCGAGGAACAGCGGCAGCTTGGCCAGCTGGGCGGCGGCGATGAGGCCCCAGGCCAGCGCCGCGTTGCCGGTGATGTTGGTGTAGGTGCCCGGCCGGAAGGTGGTGGGCCTGATGTGGGCGGGGGCGCCGAACAACTCGGCCGTCTCGCCGAAGTTGTAGCCCGCCTTGAACGCCAGGGTGTTGGCCTCCGCGACCATGGGCTTCGACTTGAATCGCTCGGCGATCCACCCGAGCGTCACCTCGGTGGGCCGCGTGTACATCCACGACAGCAGGCCGAGGGCGAAGAAGTTCTTGCTGCGCTCGGCGTCGCGCGACCGGGCGCCGCTCGGCTTCGCCGCCTCGAGCGTCATCGAGGTCATCGGGACCTCGTAGACGGTGTAGCCGGCCAGCGACCCGTCGGTCAGCGGGTTCACCTCGTATCCCGCCTTGGCCAGGCTGCGCTCGTCGAAGGCGTCGCTGTTCACGATCAAGGTGCTGCCCGGCTGGGCGTCGCCGACGTTGGCCCGCAGGGCGGCCGGGTTCATGGCGACCAGCACGTTCGGCGAGTCGCCCGGCGTGAGGATGTCGTGGTCCGAGATGTGGATCTGGAACGCCGAGACGCCGGCCATCGTGCCCGCCGGTGCCCGGATCTCGGCCGGGTAGTCCGGCATGCTGGCGAGGTCGTTGCCGAACACCGCGCTCGAGAGGGTGAAGCGGTCGCCGGTGAGCTGCATCCCGTCGCCCGAGTCACCCGCGAAGCGGATGACCACGGTGTGCAGGTCCGCCGGCTGCTCGGCGATCTCGCTCACAGCTACCTCCTTGGCGCTCGGTGCAAAGCCTACGCCGCAGGCGGCCCTATTCCGTCGCCCGGGGCGGTGTGCGGGGGGCCCTCACACTGCCTGGGGCTCGACCTCGAACGCCCGCCACATCTCGGCGTAGCGGCCCCCCCGTGCGAGCAGGTCGGCGTGCGGCCCCTGCTCGACGATGCGGCCGCCGTCGACCACCACCACCCGGTCGGCGCCGGCAGCCGAGGGCAGGCGATGGGCGACGACCAGGGTGGTGCGCCCACGGGACAGCACCTGCATGGCCCGCGTCACCCGCGCCTCGGTGACGAGGTCGAGATTGGACGTCGCCTCGTCGAGGAGCAGGACGGCGGGATCCACCAGATGGGCGCGGCTGAGGGCGATGAGCTGGCGTTGCCCGGCCGACAGCGAGCGGCCCCGCTCGGTGACGGGGTGGAGGTAGCCGCCCGGCAGTCCGGCGATGAGGTCATGGGCCCCGACGGCACGAGCCGCCGCCTCCACCTCTGCGTCGCTCACGCCGGCGCGCCCGTAGGCGATGTTGTCGCGGATGGTGCCGGAGAACAGGAAGACCTCCTGGGGGACGTACCCCAGCTGGCGCCGGTAGGCATCGAGGTCGATCTCGGTCAACGCCACGCCGTCCACGAGCATGGCGCCCTCGGTAGGGTCGTAGAAGCGGGCGACGAGCTTGACGATGGTGGACTTGCCGGCGCCCGTCTCGCCCACCAGGGCGATGCGCTCCCCGGGGCGCACGTCGAGATCGACGCCGGCGAGGGCGTCGGTGTCCGTGCCCGGGTACCGGAAGCGCACCCCCTCGAACCGCAGGGCGCCGGTGATCCGGCCCACGGCCACGGGCGACGCCGGGCGCGGGGTGGAGGACGGCGTGGCCAGCAGCTCGCCCACCTTGACCATCGAGGCTCGGGCCTGCTGATACGTGTCGAACACCTGGGACAACTGCTGGATGGGCGAGAACAGCTGGTTCAGGTAGAGCAGGAAGGCGATGAGCTCGCCGGCCGTGAGGTGCCCGGAGCGGATCTGGGAGGCGCCGACGCCGAGCACGACCGCCGCCGCCACCTGCGAGAGGAGCTCCACGAACGGGAAGTAGGTGGCCACGAGGCGCTGGGCGCCGAGCCGGGCGTTGAAGTACTCACGGCTCACCCGGCGGAACTCGCCGATGTTGCGCTTCTCCCTTCCGTAGGCCTGCGCCACCCGCACGCCGGAGAGGCTCTCCTGGAGGTTGGCGTTCACCGTGGCGATGCGATCGCGTGCGGTGTCGTAGGCGGCCGCCGACATGCGCCGGAACCACACGGTGGCGGCCACCAGCGGGATCAGCACGGTCATGGTCGCAAGAGACAGCCGCACGTCCATCAAGAGCATGAGGACGGCGACGCCGGCGAAGCTGAACATGCTCACCACCGCGAGGAGCAGCCCGTTCTGGAGCAGCGTCGACAGGCTCTCCACGTCGGTCGTCATACGGGTCATGATCCGGCCCGGCATCTCGCGGTCGTAGTAGTCGAGCCCCAGGCTCTGCAGATGCCGGAAGATGCCGACGCGCAGCCCGAACAGCAGCTCCTCGGCCGTCCGTCGCGTGTAGCTCTGCTGGACGTACACGTTGGCCCAGTTGGCCACCACCACGGCCAGGAAGGCGGCGCTGGTGGCCCACAGAGCCGCCTCGGAACCACCCACGACGCCTCTGTCAATGCCGGACCGCACGAGGACCGGTCCGGCCAGTGAGGCGGCGGTGTCGAGCAGGACCAGGGTGAGACCGATCGCCAGCTGGCGGCGGTAGGGGCGCAGGAAGCTGCGCAGGCTGAACGCCGACGTCGTGGCGGTCCCGACGACCTCCAGGGCCCGTGGCGACGGGACATCGGTGGGCGGAGGCAACGCCGCCAGCGCCGCCAGCAGCTCCGGCGTGGGCCCCATCCGGGACATGAAGTCGGCCGCCTGCGGGCCCCCGAAGGACCGGCCGTGACCGGCGCCGGTGACCGTGGCGCCGGCCGGCGGGGCGGACGCGGCGGGGGCGGGAGGGGCGCCGTCCACCGGCCGCCAGGCGGCAGGCGTGACGCCGCCGCTCTCGATGGCGACGGTCCCCGCCCCGGCGGTCCCGTCGGCGGTCTCCGCCCCTGCGGTCTCGTCGGCAGTCTCCGCCCCGGCGGCAGCGACGTCAGCGGCGGCCGCCGTCCTCGCGGGTGCGCCGGACTCGTCGTCGCCTTCGCACCCGTCGCCGGGCCCGGCCAGCAGGGTGCGGTAGAGCGGGCTGCGCACCAGCAGGTCGGCGTGGGTGCCGACGTCGACGACGGCGCCGCCGTCGACGACGGCGATCCGATCGGCCAGTCGGAGCGTCGATCGGCGGTGGGCCACGAGCAGGGTCGTGCGACCCCGGAGCAGGCGGCGCAGCGTGGCGTGGATCTCCTCCTCGACGCGTGCATCGATAGCGGAGGTGGCGTCGTCGAGGACGAGGATCCGCGGGTCGGTGAGCAGGGCGCGAGCGAGCGCCACCCGCTGGCGCTGGCCGCCCGACAGGGTCAGGCCCCGCTCTCCCAGCACGGTGTCATACCCATCCGGCAGCGCCGTCAGGAACTCGTGCGCCTCGGCCGCCCGGGCCGCGGCCACGACCTCGTCGTCGGTGGCGTCCGGCCGCCCGTAGGCGATATTGGCCCGGACGGTGTCGGAGAACAGGAACGTCTCCTCGAACACCACGCCGACCTGGCGCCGCAGCGAGTCGAAGGTGACGTCGCGCACGTCCACCCCGTCCACCCGCACGGCACCGGCAAGCGCGTCGTAGAACCGTGGCAGCAGCATGGCCACCGTCGACTTGCCGGATCCCGACGCTCCCACCAGCGCCACCGTCTCGCCCGGCGCGACCCGCAGGTTGAAGCCGGACAGGACCGGGCGCGACCGCTGGTAGCCGAAGCTCACGTCGTCGAACACGACCTCGCCGGTGACCTCCGGAAGCACCCGGGCGCCGTCGCGCTCGACCACGTCGGGGTTGGCGTCGAGGATGTCGAAGATGCGCTCGACGCCCGCTCGGGCCTGCTGCGCAACGACCAGCAGGGCGGACAGCATGCGCACCGGCGCCACCAGCTGGATCAGGTACGACGAGAACGCCAGGAAGGTGCCGACGCTGATCCGCCCGTGCAGGGCCAGCCAGCCGCCCAGGGCCAGGACCGCGACCTGGGCCAGGGCGGGGACCATCTGGAACGTCGCCGTGGACCGGGCCTCGATGCGAGCCGAGCGAACGCGGGAAGCGAACAGCCGCTGACTCGCACGGGTGAGCCGGTCCAGCTCGTGCTGCTCCTGGCCGAACGCCTTCACGACCCGCACGCCCGTGACCACCTCGTCCACCACGCCGGCGACCTCGCCCGCCTTCTGCTGGGCATCCCAGGCGGCGGGGAACACCGTGGTGCGCATGCGGACGGCGAGGACGAGCAGCACCGGCACCGCCACCAGGGCGATCACCGTGAGAAGGGGAGAGAGCACGGCCATGATCACCAGCGACAGCACGAGCAGCACCACGTTCCCGGTCGTGAGCGGGAGGAAGGCGAGCAACCCCTGCACGATCATGACGTCGCCCGTGGCCCGGGAGACGAGCTGGCCGGTGTGGGACTGGTCGTGGCGGGCGAAGTCGAGGCGCTGGAGGCGGGCGTAGATGTCGTTGCGCAGGTCGTCCTGCACGTCGAGCGCCACCCGGCCGCCCACGTAGCGCCGCACGTGGGCGGCGCCGAACTGGGCGAGGCCGGCCAGCACCAGCACGGTCAGCCATGGGAGGAGCGGCCTGCGGTGGCCCAGCACCACGTCGTCCACCACGACCTTCTGGACGAGCGGCGTCAGGGCGGTGACCGTGAGGCCGACGACCGCGGCGCCGAATCCCACGACGACGTCACGGAGGTGGGCTCGCAGGTACGGCCACAGGCGGCGGATCCAGCTCACCCGATTGCCGGCGGCCGCCGGCACCTGGAGCTGGGGTCCGTCGCGTTCGGTCTCGTCGGGCATCTCGACCTTTGCCAACACTACGCGACCAAACGGTCGAGGTCTCCGGACGGGTCGAACAGTTGCGGGCGGATGTGGACCATGGCCGGCAAGCGTGGCGGCTCGCTGAACCCGAACCCGGCCGGAGCCCAACGGCGCTCGAGGGGGCCGAGGTCCCGACCGGCGATCGACGCCCGTCCCGCCGTGACACGCCGGTACTCGTCGGCCACGTACCACTCCCGTACGCCGGACGGGCTGACCCCGAAGGTGCGCACGCCGAGGAGCGCCCGCGCCAACGGTCCCTCGATCCAGCGCGTGATTCCCGGTGGACGCATGACGGCGAGCGGGATGCGCCAACCCGGACCGGCGTCGAGACGGACCCGCAGATCACCCGCCTCGACATCGAGCGACGCCGGCGCCTGGTGGGCGTGGAGCGTCACGACCTCGACCCGGTCGAACCCGTAGACGGCCGAGACGAAGCGAGCCACGCGATCCGTGCCCACGAGCAGCGCTCGCTCACCGGTGGGCGAGGCCCAGAAGACGTCGGTGAACGCGCCCACCGGCGACGCCACCCACGAGCCGATCACGAACCGGTCGCCGGACGCGAAGCCGGCGCTCGAGATCGTGCCTACGAGCCGATGTCGGCGCGGTCGGGGTTGCGCTTGCGGTTCCGGGAGACGATCGACCATGCCGCCACTGCGAATGCCACGGAGACGACGGCCAGCACCATGTGCACGGCCTTGAAGGCGGTGTTCCGCTCGTCGTCGCGGAGGATGTTCCACATGCGCGTGACCCACACGTAGACGGTCCACCCGGCGAAGGCCCTGAGGACGAGGGCGTCACGGCGCGACATGTCGTCAAGGTAGCCGGGTCCCACCGCTATCCCCAGTCGCCACCGCTGTCCGGGATGTCTCGCGACATCGGTGGAGACGATGGGACTCGAACCCACGACCCCCGCCTTGCAAAGGCGGTGCTCTAGCCAGCTGAGCTACGTCCCCGGGGGTTGCAGAAATACTGGGAGAAAACCTCCCAGTCCGGCTGCGAACCGACCAGGGCAGTGATGTTACTGGCCGCTGGCGGGCGGGCCGAGCAGAGATTCCAGGTGAGTAGGCGCCCCACGCCTAACGGCGGCCGCCGACCGAACCCCAGGCGCGCCGAAGCAGTCGCCGGCTCGTGGCGCTTGCGGCAAGCTGGCTCTCGCGCGCCGAAGCCACCGCCGGACCGGGCCCCTGTGCACCAGCTGCCTGGGGCGAGGCCGCGGCAGCCGTATTGGCTCACGGCGCGGGCCTTCGTCATCGAACCGAGCTAGGAAGCAGCGGCGGCGCCAGCTAGGCGCGTGCGGCTACCGCCTACGACTCGCACGCATATCCGTCGCCGTCGCCGTCGAGGTCGTAGACGTCCGGCCCCACGACCACGAAATCCGTCTCGGTTGCGTAGGCGGCTCCATTACCAGAGCCGCCAGCGCAGTCCACGTCGGGGGCATCAGGAGGTAGGCACGCACCCTGGTACGAGGGATGGCAGCCATCCGACGTCCTTCCTCCCAGATCCTGCGTCGCTGTCGTGTTTGCTGGCGCTGCGGGGACGCGGGGCGCGGGATCGTCGACCGTCGTGGTCGGTCTGACTGTCGTCGTCGTGGTGGACGTGGTGATCGGGAGAGCGGTCGTTGTCGTGGTGACGGCCGCGGTACTCGTCGTAGTCGCGGCACTTGCAGTCGTGGTCACCTCGGGAGTGGTGGTCGGGACGGTCGGAGCCCTCGGCAACTGGTCCTCGACAGGTCTTTGGTCAGCGGCTAGCCGAGCGGAATCGTCAGAGAAGGCACCAGCCAGTAGCGACAGCACAACGACTGTGGCGCCCATCTGTCCCCACCATGGCCAACGCCTGCAGACGCGCCACCCAGCAAGCAAGAAGCGCTTCACGAGCACCGCCCTCCCCCGACGGCACAAAGCGTCGCAGGATCGTCAGACGGTCGAAAGGGTCAATTGACCGTTCTCCTCGCGGCGTCGGCGCCCTATGGCGAGCCGGGCACGTCTCCGAAACGGCGGCCGCTGAGGCGCCGGGCCGTGATCTTGAGCCAATTGGGCTTGTCGCCGGGGGCGTGCGCCTCCACGGGGAGGCGGCGCAGCGCTCCCGAGTACTCGTCGATCGAGTCGGTGATGTCGAACGCCGGTCCCTGGGCCAGCACACTCCAGCCCCAGGCCCCATCGGGGTCGGCGGCGTCGACCTCGAACGCCACCATCGACAGGGGCGTGTCGTCGAGCTTGGCACCGGGACCGGTGCGGACCACGATGCTGGGCTCCTCGAACACGTAGTTCACGGGCAGGATCACGGGCCACCCGTCGGCGACGAATCCCAGGCGCCCGAGGTGATGGGCGGCGAGGAGGCCGAGGCACTCGGCTTCGTCGAGCACGTCGAGATGGGGCCGCTGGCGCTCGGGCATGGACCGTTCATACCCCATGGCGCCGCCGCACGGCGGACCGAGGCGCCACCGGGCTCGCGCCTCCGGGGAGGGACGGCCGGGCGCCAGCCGCCCGGCCGTCCCCCCGGATCAGTCGCGGTCGAAGTCGTCGGTGCGGGAGGCGCGGTCCCCGGTGCCGGGGTCGGGGATCTTGTCGCCCGAGACCTCGTCGCCGTCGGGGTTGACGGCAGATGCCACACCGTGGCCCGTCGCCCCGCCGGCCACACCGCCGACCAGGCCGCCCACGACGGCGCCTGGGGGACCGGCGACCGCCATCCCGGCCACCGCCCCGACCGTCGCACCGGCGCCGGTTCCCGTACCGGTGCCGACCGGATGATCGTCACGGTTCTCGGCGTTGGGGTCGTCGATACGGCGCTCGTCGTCGCGGCCGGTGTGGATCAATTCGTCGTCCTGATGACTGGGCATCGTTCCTCCTCGCTCTGACACGTGGCTGCTCGTGCCCATGTCGGGCAGCGGCCAAACGGCTCTGGACGACCACCCGGGCATTTGCACCACGGCGGTCGCGGGTAAGAGTGCGAGATTGTCGGAAGAGCCGTCCGGCTGCGAAAGGAGAACCATGGACGATCGCCGTTTGGGCTCGCTCGAGGTGTCGGCGATGGGGCTCGGCTGCATGGGCATGTCGGAGTTCTACGGCCGGTCCGACGAGAACGAGGCTCTCGACACGATCCACCGGGCCCTCGACCTGGGCGTCACGTTCCTCGACACGGCCGACATCTACGGCCCGTTCACCAACGAGCAGCTGGTCGGTCGCGCCATACGCGGACGGCGTGACGACGTCGTCGTGGCGACGAAGTTCGGCATCCACCGGGGCCCGGCCGGAGAGCGGCTCGGGATACGCGGTGACGCCGCCTACGTCGAGCACGCCTGCGACGGCTCCCTCCGGCGCCTCGGCATCGACACCATCGACCTCTACTACCAGCACCGCGTGGACCCGGAGGTTCCGATCGAAGAGACGGTCGGTGCCATGGCCGAACTCGTGGCCGCCGGCAAGGTCCGCCATCTCGGCCTGTCCGAGGCCGCCCCGGACACCATCCGCCGGGCGGCGGCGGTCCACCCGATCACGGCGCTGCAGACGGAGTACTCCCTGTGGACCCGGGACCCGGAGGACGACGTCCTGCCCACGTGCCGCGACCTCGGCATCGGCTTCGTGGCCTACAGCCCGCTCGGTCGCGGCTTCCTCTCCGGCCGGATCCGATCCGTCGACGATTTCGATCCCGACGACTTCCGCCGTACGCACCCGAGGTTCGTCGGGGACAACCTCGGCCTCAACCTCGACCTCGTCGCCCGGGTGGAGGAGCTGGCCGGCGAGAAGGGGGTCACCCCGTCGCAGGTGGCCCTGGCCTGGGTCCTGGCCCAGGGCACCGACATCGTCCCCATTCCCGGCACGAAGCGCCGCCGCTACATGGGGGAGAACGCCGCCGCGACCGGGATCACGCTCAGCGACGACGAGTTGCGGCGGCTCTCCGACGCGTTCCCCGTCGGAGCGGCGGCGGGGGATCGCTATCCCGACATGTCGGCCGTCAACCGCTGACGACCGTGTCGCGGCGCTCGCGCCCGCGCATCCTCGCATTCGTGCTGGCCGGTGGCGCGGGCAGCAGGATGGGCCCGCTCACCGAGCGCCGGGCCAAGCCGGCCCTTCCGTTCGCCGGCACCCATCGCCTGATCGACTTCCCGCTCAGCAACTGCGCCAACAGCGGCATCCACGATGTGTGGGTCGTCCAGCAGTACCTCCCGCACGCCCTTGAGGACCATCTGGCCAACGGTCGCCCCTGGGATCTCGACCGCACGGCGGGCGGCCTGCTGATACTCCAGCCGTTCACCGGCGCCGACGAGGGCGGCTTCCACAAGGGCAACGCCGACTCGCTGTGGCGCCATCGCCGGCTCGTCGCCGAGTTCGGCGCGGACGTGGTGCTCGTCCTCAGTGCCGACGCCGTCTACACCTTCGACTACCGCGACCTCATCGACGACCACCTGGCGCGCCACGCCGACGTCACGATGGCAACGACGGTCGTTAGCGAGGACGCCGGACGCTTCGGGGTCGTCGAAATCGACGTGGACTGCGCCGGCCGCGTACGGGACTTCTGGTACAAGCCTGACGACCCGCCGACCGACGTGGTCACCATGGAGGTGTTCGCCTACCGGCCGGCGGCGCTGCTGGACACCCTCGACCGCCTGGCCGAGAACGAGGGGGGGCTTTCGGACTTCGGCGAGGCCCTGCTACCGGAGCTCGTCGCCGGCGGTCGGGCCTACCAGCATCGCTTCGACGGGTACTGGCGGGACGTCGGGACACCGGCGAGCTACTGGCGTGCGCACCAGGACGTGCTCGACGGCGTCACCGGGTTCGATCTGGACGACCCCGGTTGGCCCATTCGCACGACCGGTGCTTTCCGGCAGCCGGCCCGCATCGGCGCCGGTGCGTCGGTTGAGGACTCCCTCCTCAGCCCTGGGTGCGCGGTGCACGGACGCGTGGTGCGGTCTGTGCTGTCGCCGGGCGCAGTCGTCGAGGACGGCGCCGTGGTGGAGGCGTCCGTCGTGCTCAACGGCGCAGTCGTGCGCTCGGGCGCCCACGTGGCGCACGCCGTCGTCGACCTCCACGCCGTCGTCTCCCGAGGATCGCGGATCGCCGGCACCGAGGACGACGTCGCCGTCGTCGCCGCCCAGGACGCCGGCGAGGCCGGGACCGGCGGCCGCTGAGGGTTCTGCTCCGGCGGACCGGTGCTGGCACCTGCCGCCGACTCGCGCCATTCGGCTGATCAGGCGGTCGCCGCCGCCTGGTCCTGCGCCGACTACCATGGGGAACGCATGTTCGAGTGGCTCGACGACCTGAACCCGGAGCAGCGCAGCGCCGTCCTCCACGACGGGGGCCATCTGCTCATCGTGGCCGGCGCCGGGAGCGGCAAGACGCGAACGCTGGCGTGCCGAGTCGCCCGGCTCCTCGTTGGGGGCACACCGCCGGAGCGAATCCTGCTCCTCACCTTCTCCCGCCGCGCCGCCCGGGAGATGCTCCACCGGGCCGGCCAGCTGGCGGAGGCCGAGGGCGCCCGCCGAGTCTGGGGCGGGACGTTCCACGCCGTGGCCAACCGCCTGCTGCGCCAGCACGGGGCCGCCGTGGGCCTGCGCTCCGGGTTCACCGTCCTCGACCAGGGCGACAACGCCGACTTGCTCGGCCTGGTCCGCCACGACCTCGGACTCGGCGAGAAGGGCCGTCGCTTCCCGAAGAAGGACACGCTGGCGTCGATCTACTCGCGCATGGTGAACGCGCAGGAGCGGCTCGCCGACGTGGTCGAGCGCTCCTACCCCTGGTGTCGGGACGACCTCGACGGCATCAAGGAGGTGTTCGCCGGCTACGTGACCCGCAAGCGCGCCGGCAACGTGGTCGACTACGACGACCTGCTCCTCTACTGGCGGGCGCTGGCCACCTCGTCCACCGCCGGCCCGATGCTCCGCTCCGGTTTCGACCACATCCTGGTCGACGAGTTCCAGGACACCAACGCCGTGCAGGCCGACATCGTGGCCGGCATGGCCGGTCCCGGGGTGTGGGTGTCGGCGGTGGGCGACGACGCCCAGGCCATCTACGGCTTCCGGTCCGGGTCGGCCCGCCACATGCTGGAGTTCCCCGACCGCTTTCCCGGGGCGGTGGTGGTGACCCTCGACCGGAACTACCGGTCCGCGCCGCCCATCCTCAGCGCCGCCAACGCCGTGCTGGCCGGCGCATCCAGCGGCTTCGCCAAGCACCTGCGCGCCGCCCGCACCGGCCACGACCGGCCGAGGCTGGCCGCGTGTGCCGACGAGCTGGCCCAGTCCACCTTCGTGTGCGACAGCGTGCTCGAGCAGCGCGAACGCGGCGTGGCCCTGCGCCAGCAGGCGGTGCTGTTCCGCACCGGCCACCACAGCGACGGGCTCGAGCTGGAGCTGGCCCGGCGCAACATCCCGTTCGTCAAGTACGGCGGCCTCAAGTTCCTCGAGGGCGCCCATGTGAAGGACCTCCTCAGCTTCCTGCGCATCCTCGACAATCCCAGCGACGAGCTGGCGTGGTTGCGGGTGCTGGGGCTGCTCGAGGGCGTGGGGCCGGCCACCACCCGCCGCCTGATCGACGAGCTGGGCGTGGCCGAGGCCCGGGCGCTGGCGCGCCTTCTCGGCGACGACTGCCCCTCGTTCCCCACCGCCTCGGCCGCCGACCTCACCGCCCTGCGCGCCGCCCTCGCCGACTGCGCCATCGACGGCGTGCCCCCCGCCGACCAGGTGGAGCGGCTGGCCGCCGCCTGCGTCCCTCTGTTCGCCCGCCGCTACCCGGGCACGGCCTCGGTGCGCCTGGCCGACCTCGACCAGCTGCGCTCCATGGCCACCGCCTATCCCACCCGCAGCCGGTTCCTGGCCGAGCTCACGCTCGACCCGCCGTCGGCCACCGGCGACCTGGCCGGCCCGCCCCACCTCGACGACGACTGGCTGGTGCTGTCCACCATCCATTCCGCGAAGGGGGGCGAGTGGCAGGTCGTCCACCTGATCCACGCCTCGGACGGCAACATCCCGTCCGACATGGCCCTGGGCTCCGTCGACGAGGTCGAGGAGGAACGGCGGCTGCTCTACGTCGCGCTCACCCGGGCGCGCGACACGCTCGTGGTCTCCTACCCGCTGCGGTACTACGTCCGTCGCCAGGTGCTCGACGACGTCCACACCTACGGGCAGCGAAGCCGGTTCCTCACCTCGGCGGCTGCCGCGTTCGACGCCGTGAGCGTCGGCGAGGCCCCGGTGAGCCACGACCCCGTGGTGAGCGAGGTCGCCGCCCTCTGGCAATGACGCATGCTTGGGCGATGGCCAAGTACATCGCCCTGTTCGAGCACCTGTGCCGAGCCGGTGACACCTCCATCGAGATGACCTTCGAGGAGATCTCGGCTCTCGTCAGCGGCCTCCCGCCCTCAGCGGCGCGGTCACCCGGATGGTGGGCCAACGACGCCGGGGGGTCCCGCCACGTCCAGGCACGCGCCTGGCTCGATGCCGGTCGCGAGGTCGAGCACGTCGACCGCACCGCGGGCCGGGTCCGCTTCTCGGCGCCCTCCTGGCGCAGGGGCTCGTGACGGGCGGCCCGGCCGGTCATCCGGTGTTGCGGAGGCCGGCGGCGATCCCGTTGATGGTGAGCATGAGGGCGCGCCGCAGCAGCGGGTCGGGCTCGCCGCTCCTGCGCCAGCGAGCCAGCAGGTTCACCTGGAGGTGGCTGATCGGGTCGAGGTAGAGATCCCGCACGGCGAGGGTGCTCTTCAGCGACGGCTGGCGCTCGAGCAGGCTGGACTCCCCGGTGACGGTGAGCAGCTCGGCCACGGTGAGGTCGTACTCCCTGCGGATGGCCTGGAAGTGGTGGCGCAGACCCGGATCGACCAGGCGGTCCACGTAGAGGGCGGCGATGCCGAGGTCGACCTTGGTCAGGAGCATCTCGACGTTGGACATGAACGTCCGAAAGAAGTGCCACCCGTCGAACATCTCCGCCAGCGCCGGGCCGTGGCCGGCCGCCCGCGCCGCCGCCAGCCCCGAACCCACGCCGAACCATCCGGGGATGATCTGGCGGGACTGCGTCCAGGCGAAGACCCAGGGGATGGCTCGCAACGAGTCCAGGTCGCCCTGACCGCCCCGGCGGGACGGACGGGAACCGATGTTGAGCTCGCTCAACTCCTCCACCGGTGTCGACGCCACGAAGTACTGGGTGAACCCCTCCTCGGCCAGCAGGGCCCGGTAGGCAGAGGAGGCGGCGTCGGACACGGCGTCCATGGTGTGGTCCCATGCCGCCAGCACCTCGTCGGTGAGGCGGGACGTGCGGTGCAGCACCGTGGCTTCGGTGACGGCGGCCAGCGCCAGCTCGAGGTTGTGGCGGGCCAGGCGGGGCAACAGGTACTTGTCGGAGATGACTTCCCCCTGCTCCGTCACCTTCATCGCCCCCTGGAGCACGCCGAACGGCTGGGCCAGGACCGCGTCGTGGGTCGGGCCCCCTCCCCGACCCACCGTGCCTCCCCTGCCGTGGAAGAGCCGCAGGAACACGCCGTGGCGGCGGGCCTCGTCGCGCAGGCTGCGCTGCGCCTTGTGGATCTCCCACTGCGACGTGGTGATCCCGGCCTGCTTGTTGGAGTCCGAGTACCCGAGCATGACCTCCTGCACGTCACCTCGCGCCCGCACGATGGTGCGGTACGGGGCCTGGGAGAGCAGGCGATCGAGGATGCAGCCGGCCGCCCGGAGCTCGTCAACCGTCTCGAGCAGTGGCACGAACCCGATGCGGGCCATCTGGCTGTGGGGGTCGACGAGCCCCGCCTCCCGGGCCAGAACGGCGGCGGCGAGCACGTCGTCGGCGTCCCTGGTCATCGACACGATGTAGCTCTCCACCGCGTCGCTGCCGAAGCGGTCGAGGGCGGACCGCAGGGCGGTGAAGTGGGCGAAGGTGGCCGCCGCCGGTCCCTCGAGGGTGGCCGTCGGCCCGAGCAGCGGCCGGCGGCTCCCGAGCTCGCGGGAGAGCAGGGCGAGGCGTTCGTCGCGGTCGAGCGACGTGTACGGCCGGCCCAGCTCGTCCAGGTGGTCGTACGCCGCCGCCAGGGCGACGTGGTGGGGGTCGGCGTGCTCCCGGACGTCGAGGGTCGCCAGCAGGAACCCGAAGCAAGTCACCGTGCGGATGAGGCGGGCCAGCGAACCGCACGCCACCAGCTCGCCCCGGTTGGCCGCCAGCGACTCCCGCATCAGCTCCAGATCGGCCAGCAGGCCACCCACGTCGCGGTACTCCGTGCTGAGGGCGGGCGGGCGGGCGTCACGAACACGGGCCGCCGTGTTCACGAGTCGCTGGAGGATGAACGACGCCTTGAGGCGGTAGGGCTCCTCAACGTTGAGGCGACCGTACCGCTGCGCGATCTCCGGGAGGAGCAGGGCGTCCTCGGCCAGGCTGTCGCGCAGCGCAGGGGAGACGGCGGTGATCTGGCTCGACGAGCTGAGCTCGGTGACCAGCGAAGACACGTTGGCCACGAGCACTTGCATCCCCAACTCGTGCTGGCGGGCCAGGACCGCCTCGGTGACGTCGGGGGTGACGCTGGGGTTGCCATCCCGGTCGCCGCCCACCCAGGTGCCGAACCGCACCGGAGTCGCGTCCGTCGGCACCTCGGCGCCGAGCCTGCGCATCTCGCCCACGAAGCGGTCGACCACCTCGGGGACGATGCTGCGGGCCAGGTCGTCCAGGTAGTACGCCACCGTGCCGGCCTCCGCCACGGGCGTGGGACGCTCCCGTCGGAGCTCGTCGGTCTGCCACAGGAGATCGACGATCTCGGCCAGCCGCTCGTCGATGGCGGCATGATCCGAGACGGGACCCCTGCTGCGCAGCTCGAGCAGCTCACCCACCTTGCGCAGCTTGGTGAGGACGGAGCGGCGAGCCACCTCGGTGGGGTGGGCGGTGAACACGGGACGCAGCTCGATGCGGCCGAGCAGGCTCTGCAGGTCGGCAGCCGCCTCGGGGTCCGCGCTGACCCGGCGCGCCATCTGCTGGATGGCGCTGCCGTGCTCGGCACGCTGGCGGTCGAGCTCGCCGGCCCGATGCACCTGCTCGGCCGTGTTGGCCAGGTGGAAGTAGGCGGAGAAGGCCCGCGCCAGCCAGATCGTGGTGGGTAGGTCCGCCTGGCCGAGCAGGTTGGCCATGTCGTCCGTCCCGGCCGTCTGGCGCCCGCGTCTGCTCAGCTCTCGCACCCGCTCCACCAGGTCGAACAGCGCAGCGTCGACCTGACGCACCAGCGTCTCGCCCAGCAGGGAGCCGAGAAGGCGGATGTCGGCGCGGAGGCTCTCGGTCTCCATCTCGGCGGCCATGGCGTGCAGTCTCGCAGCCACTGCGGCCGGACCCCGAGCCGGAGCTCCTACGCCCGGCGACCCTCCAGGCGCCGGAGGGCCCGCTGGGCGCTGTTGACCCATGGCTCCGACACCGCCGGGTGCCCGACGACGCGGTGCAGCAGGGCTGCGTCGTCGCCCTGGCGGGCGGCGACGAGCTCGCTCACGGTCAGCTCCAGCTCGGGCCGCGACACGAGGTGGACGTCGTCACCCGCCTGCACGACGCCCTCCTCGATGATGCGCAGGTAGGTCCCGTGCCGGGCCACGGCGTCGAACAGGTCGACGAAGTCGGCGGTGCCCATGCGGGCGCCGAGCTTGAAGCACGGCATCCGCGGCTCGCTCACCTCGAGCAGGCACGTCCCGACCCGCCACCGCTCCCCCACCCACACGAGGCGAAGGTCGACACCCTCGATGGTGAGGTTGTCGCCGAACGTGCCGGCGCCGAGCTCGATCCCGAGCTGCTCGCTCCACCAGGCGTAGTCCTCGGCGGCGTAGGCGTAGGCGGCCTTGTTCGTGCCGCCGTGGACCCGCCGGTCGGCCTGATCGTCGCCCGCCAGGTTCACCCCGCGAACCTCGACCGGGCCGTCCACAGGGTCCTTCCAGATGGCGGTCCGGATCCGTCTGCCCTGCCACTCCACCGACCGGGGGACGCCGACGTTGACCGACAGCACGCGACCCAGCGGCTGGCCGGCTTCCTCCGCCATGGAGCCAGCGTGCTGCGGCAACGGCCCGGGCGCAAGCCGGTCCCGGCGCCCGCGTTGCGATGGGCGCCGGTCGCTCGGCGCCCTGATCGCCCGGCGGGTGAGCCGGGCCACCGGCGGGTACAGGTCCATCCATGGACGACGAGATCCCGCCCGTTGAGGAGGAGCACGAGGACGGCGTGCTCGACCGCTTGCGCGACATGCCGGTGGGCACGCTCGACCCGAACATCATCGGCGACGCCGGCCCCCTGGACGTGCCGCCGGGCGGCGACCCGCCGGACGGCGAGGCCGGCGTCGACGCCGGCTCCGACCCCGGGTTGGCACCAGCCCCGGATGCCGCGGTCGAGGCTGCGCTCGAAGGACGACGGGCCTTCACCCAGCCGTAAGCGCCGACCGCTCCCCCCTGATCCCCGGCCGCCGGAAAGGGCTACCCGGCCGGGCCGGCGGTACCGCCGACGGCGGCGCCCTCGAACGCAGCCGCCCGCACGCCGCGGCGGGCCAGGTCGTGCAGGAACGGCACCGGCTCCGTCACCAGCTCGCCCAGGCCGCCAGCGCCTGCTCGCCCGAGGCGGCCGTCGAGAAGCCAGGTCGCGGCGACGCCGGCGACGATGCCGGCGGCGATGGCCGGGCGGTCGAGGGCGCCCAGGACACGCACGTCGGTGGCCGGGCCCCGCCGGCCGCGGACCTCGACCCGAGCGGCGCCCAGAAGCCCCTCGGGATGAGGCTGGCGGAGCATGGGGAAGCGGGCGGTGAGGCGATCACGGCGTGACGCGGCCACCCGCGACGTCACCCGCCGAACCCCCGGGAAGGCTGGGACCAGGAGCAGCGCGTCGGGCAGCCCGCCGCGGTAGCAGTCGAGGGCGCCGAGCGGATCCGGGAACCAACACAGCTCCCGTCCGGTGCCGGCCGCCTGCGTGGACCAGCCGCCCTCGTGCCAATCGACGGCGTCGCCCGTCAGCGCCCGATGATGGTGTCGTGCGCAGGCCGGGCCGCCGGTGCCCGCCTTGGCCACGTGGACCTCGTCCACCGCGTCGAAGCCGGCCGCCGCGTGGCGAGCGAGTACGCAGGTGAGGCCGGGCGCGAAGCCGGCACCGACGGCGACGGTGGCTCCGGCGGCGCGAGCCTCGTCGTCGAGGCCGAGCAACGCGCGCACGTCGTCGACGTCATCGGCCAGCGACACGACGGACGCCCCCCGACGGACGGCGACCCTCGCCATGTCGACGTGGGGCCCCGGGCAGGCCAGGACGGCCACGTCGCCGGCGGCGACTGCGTCCGGTGACCACCCTCCCACTGCCGCCGGCGTACCGAGGGAGCCGGCGACGGCCGACGCCTGCGACGGGTTGGTGTCGACGATGGTGACCTCGTCGACACCGTTGGCGCCAACCAGCTGGCGTGCGGCCCGCGCGCCCACTGCGCCGGCGCCCACCACGACCGCCCTCACCGTGGCGACGTCACCGCAGGTCGGGCCCGCTGAGCTCTCGCCACCCACCCCGGCGCGGGGGCGGCGTGCCGTTCCGGAGGCGCAGCACGCCGGCCACGAGGCCGGCCCCGCACAGGGCGACGAGGGTGCGACGGAGGGATTTCACGGGGAGGCGTGGGAGGCGCCGCCGCAGCTAGGAGGCGGCGGCGTCGTCCCTCGGAGCCGACGATAGTACGGGCATCGGCTCACGGTACCGGAGGCGGTCGTCGCCGGACACGAGGCCGTACCGTTCCACCACGTCGGGGATGCGAGCCAGGAAGCCCGGCTTCGAGTAGCAGGCCGTGGCGCCGAGCTCACGGGTGCGGCTGAGCACCTCGACGGCGGCGTGGGCGGTGACCACCAGCACCGGGGTCTCCGGACAACAGGCGCGCAGCTCGGGGAGGGCCGAGAGCCCGCCCCGCCTCGGCATGGCCAGGTCGAGGATGATGAGGTCGGGATGCTCGCGCTTGGCGACCTCGATGCACTGGTCGCCGTCGGACGCCTCCAGCACCTCGACGCCGGCCCACTCGAACTCCTGGCGGTAGAGCAGGCGCATGCGCCAGTCGTCGTCACAGATCAGCGTCGCCATGTGGACCCGACGGTACGTGATCCGGGACGTACCCGGCCATAGCCAGATCGGGCCATCTCTGCGAACGGGCCGCCGCCGGGGGACGGCGGCCCGTCGGGACTACATCTCTACGACACCCGCCTGGTAGTCGTTCGGCTGGTACACGGGAGCGGCGTGGCACCACATGCACTCGTGCGGCCGGGGCTCGGGCGGAGGCAGGTCGACCCCCGAGAAGAACTGGCGGCTGCACGACTTGCACTTCAGGTACAGAGGAGTTGCCATGGTTTCGTCTCTCGTCTCGGGGGCGGCTAGTTCCAGTACCGCCGGCGCCAGTTCTCCCGGCGGTCGGCGTCGATGTTGTGGGCGCGACCGATCCGGGCGGAGAACGCCTTGCGCTCGGCCTGCTCGTCTTCGTACCAACTCTCGACGTCGGATGGCTCCGACTTCGGCAGCGGCTTGCGACGGAGGTCGGCCCACAACGTGGTGAGCATTCCGTTGCTCTCGTCGTTCTTGTCGCTCGGCTTCCAGTGGTAACCCCACACCGCCCTGTCTGCTGCACCACTGCGCTTGGTTGCCGCCATGTTGTCGCCCCTAGCTCCTGTTCGTCGGACCGGTCGAGGTCGGCCAGGAACACAATCCTGCCAACCCAACTCGATCCTCCGCGACCCAGTGCGCGCGTGCAATAACTGATTTCTGCACCTACGTGCTATTCGCGACGCTTGTGCAGTTGCGGCCAAGCCGAGCGGTCTGGCAGCCGCCCTGGTTCAGGCTTCGCTACAGGTGCAGTTGTCGGTGGGCAGCCCGCAACCCTCACATGCCAGCCGCCCTTCGTGCCCCCCGGTCCGCACCGGTCGGTCGCACTTGTGGCAACGACCGACGACCTTGCCCTGTCCGCTGCTCATGTTCGCTCCTTTGGGGGGATGTCACCCGGGATCACACGGGGACGGTCCGAAGAACTACCACACCGGCGCGGTCAGGTTCCACAGTCGGTGTCGAAACCCGCGCACGTCGTTCCCCCCGGTGCGACCGGAGGACACGTCGACGGGCCCGCGTGTGTCGACCTCGGTGTGCCCGAGGCGAGGCTTCGGCCCGGACACGTCCATCGTTTTGTGCTAGTACATAGATACATGGCCCTCGCGATCGGGATGTTCCTCGTCGTACTGCCGGGCGTCCTTGTGGCCGTCGCCGGCCGCCGACCCGGCGAGGCGTCACTGCAGCGTCTGGCCGTGACCGTGCTCGGCGACGGCTCGCCCGTGGCGACCGCTCGCTGCTCGCCAGCCGCCTGCGTCGGCGGCGCCTGTCGTCGGCGGTTGGAGCGGTCGCGGGACTGTGGATGACAGCCTCATGGCAGAGCGCCACGTGGACCTGGGACGGCCTCCTCTCGTCTGTGGCGTTGCCGGTATCAGGGGTCACGCCGGGCGTCGGCGGCGTCACCGTGGCCGCTCGGTCGTTCGCCCTCAGCCTCAACGTGTTCGGGGTTCTCGCCGGCTTCGCATGCGGCCTGCTGCTGGCGGAGTGGACCGGGACGGCGTCGGCGGACCGTACTCACCGAGCGGCGTTTCTGACACGTCGGGACGCCGCCTCGTACCTGGCCCGGTGGGTGCGGGTCGTACTCGTCGTCAGTGCCATCGCCGCTCTGGCAACGCTCGCGGTGGCCGCCACCGGGCCGCACTCGGCTTCCGCGGCTGGCCACTACGAACCCGGCTCGCCGTGGTGGGCCATCGTCCTCGTCGGCGTCGGCGTCGGCGCACTTGCGACGCGAGCGGGCGTGCTCTCGTCCCCACCGCATGCTGCCGACGGTGACGCCCTGGCCACCAGGGAGCTCACACGGGCGCTCACGGCGGCAACGCTGACGGTCGTCGCCCTGGCCGCGTTCACCGGCTCGGCGGCCTCGAGCCTCGGGCGCGTCTCGACCTGGTACGGCTGGGGCTGGGGAGACGGCACGGCCACCGCCGCCATCGCCCTCTCGCTCGTCACCACCGGCCTCGTGGTCGCAGCCTTCCTCACGCCGTATTGGGCGATCGCCTCGGACGTCGGTGCGAGAGCACACCTGTCGACGCCGTGATCGTCGATGTCGACTTCGCCCTGCCCGTCCCGCCCTACGAGCAGATCAGGCGCGCCATCACCACTGCCGTGGGGCGCCGACAGCTCGAAGCCGGCACCCGGTTGCCGACGGTACGCCAGCTCGCTCGCGACCTCGAGGTCTCGCCGGCCACGGTTTCGCATGCCTATCGGGAGCTGGAGCGGGACGGGCTCGTATACGGGGCGGGGAGGAAAGGGACGTTCGTCGCAGACGCTGGCCGACCGGCCGCCCGGCCGGTCCCCGGCCTCGCTCGTGAGTTCGTCGAACAAGCTCGCCGAACGGGTGCCAACCGCTCGGCCATCCTGCACGCCGTGATCGACGCGCTCGGAGACGACTGACTGGAACGGCGGCCGGGGTCCGATGGCCTCGGCACCCCAGTTGCCGATGTCCGACTCACCCGCTCGTACCGAGAAGGTGCGAGCCCGGCACGGGTGCGACGGATCCGGCTTCGTGAAGGTGCGCCCGGGCGGGCGTCATGTTCAGCCGCCGTGGCAAGACGGGTCCATTCGGTCGCGTGAGATGCTGAGTCCGTGCAGCGGCCGTCGTCGTCGCTCCGGTCCGGCTCGGCATGAGCGCGCCCGGCGTTGAGCACGGAGTGCGCGAGCTGTGCCTGCATCTTCCCGGGGCGACAGAGCGGCTGAGCCACGGTGCGCCGGCATTCTTCGCCGGGAAGCAGTTCGTGATGCTCTGGCCCGACGGTCACCACGACCATGGGTTTCCGCACCTGTGGTGCGCCGCCCCGGCGGGCGCCCGAGCCGAGCTGACCGGCACCGGGCCCGAGCGCTTCTTCCGGCCGCCCTACGTCGGCGGGCGTGGATGGATCGGCGTGCGCCTGGACGGCGACGTCCGCTGGGACGAGGTCCGGCCCGGTGCGAGGAGGCCTACCGAACCGTTTCGCCGTTCCGGGAGTGGGGCTAGATGGAGTCGAACCATCGACCTCAGCATTATCAGTGCTGCGCTCTAACCAGCTGAGCTATAGCCCCGGGGGACTCGCGACGTTAGCAAGCCACGGCGGCCGTGACCTCACACCAGGGTGGTGCGCGCCGGCTCCTCTTCGAGGACGGTGATCTCCACGCCGCCCACGACGTCGGCCGTCAGGTTGTAGAGCACCGCCATGAGCACGTTGGCCCCTGTGCCCAGGAGCACGAGCACGAGGCCGCCGATGGCGGTGGACTCGAGCAGCAGCGTTCCGTTGAACGCGAACGACTCCAGCGCAAACAGCTCCCGGATGAACCGCTCGACGTTGTCGATCACGCCCGTCACCGAGGCGGCGGCCCACAGCAGCGTGCCGGCCACCATGGCCACCAGCAGCATGCAGGCGTAGAACAGCAGGGAGAATCGCATGACGCTCCACGGGTCGACCCTGCGGATGACCCGGCGGAGCCGTCTCCCCTGCGACACCTGCTCACGGTAGTCGGTACCCACAGACCTCGAAGTGGACCGGGTGGACCTCCGGATACGGCTGGCACAGACCGGCCCGGGCGGCCGCAGGGAGCAGCGTGGCGACGAAGTCGGCGGGGACGTCGACGGCCAGACCGCGCTGATGGCGGGTCGCGGCGTCTCCCGGCAGCCCCGTTCCTGCCGGCGAGGGCACCACCGGGACGGGGCGCCCGAGCAGCTGGGCCGCCCTGGCCAGGGCGGCCCGCAGCGCCGGCGCAGGACCGGCCCCTCCGCCGCCGCCGCCCCTGGCCCGGGCGTGCGCCGTGGCACCGCCCAGGACGACGTCGACGCGCGCGTCGGGGCCCAACCGCTCGAACCGCACCACCGTCGCGTCGTTGGCGGCGGCCGCCGCATCCGCGGCCGGGCGGCCACCTACTGCGCCGGCCAGGGCGGCGGCATCGGCCGCCGTGGTCGCCCGGGCCCGCGCCACCGCCGCTCCTCCCATCCTGCCTGCGGCCAGGCAGACCAGCCCGGCCAGAACGATCACCACGGTCAGCAGGGGCAGGACCTGACCGCGCTCCTGCGCCGGCGCGTTCTCGTGCATGCATCCTCCACGTGTTTGTCGGTGTTTCGCTGCGGTGGGGGAAGCAGGCGGGCCGGCGGCGCCGGCCAGTGTGGTCAGGCGGGGGCGCCCTCGGCTTCGTCGGCGGCGAGGATGGGAGCGACCGAAGCCACCGAGGCGCCGGTGTCGAGGTTCATCACCCGCACGCCCGTGGCGTCCCGGCCCTGGGACGGGATGCCCCGCACCGGAAGGCGCATGGTGACGCCCGACGACGACACCAGCATGATCTCGTCGTCGAGGCCGACCATGAAGGCGGCGGCCACGTAGCCGCGCCGGGCCGTGAGCTTGATGCCCTTCACGCCCATGGTGCCCCGCCCCTTCCTGGGGAACCGGTCGAGCTGCGTCCGCTTGCCGAACCCGGCGTCGGTGACGAGGAGGATGGCGACGTCGTCACGCGCGACGTCGCACGACACCACCTCGTCGCCGTCGCGCAGCCGCATGCCGATGACGCCCTGGGCGGCCCGCCCGGTGGGACGGACCTCGTCCTCGGAGAAACGAATCGTCTGCCCGAGGCGCGACACGATGAAGACGTCGTCGCTCCCCGTGGTGCGGATCACCCGGACCAGCTCGTCGCCCTCCTTCAGGTTGATGGCGATGAACCCGTCGCGGCGCGACTTGTCGTACTCGGAGAAGGTCGTCTTCTTGACCTGGCCGAGCCTGGTGGCGAACACCAGGAACTCCTCGTCGCCGAACTCGCGGGTGTCGATGATGGCCTGGATGTGCTCGTCGTTGGCCAGCGGCAGCAGGTTGACGATGGCGGTTCCCCGTGCCGTCCGTTCCTTCATCGGCACCTCGTGCGCCTTCAGGCGGTACACCTTGCCCTGGTTGGAGAAGAACAGCAGGTAGGCGTGGGCCGTCGTGTGGATGACGGTGGTCACCAGGTCCTCTTCCTTGAGACGGGCGCCCTGGATGCCGCGCCCGCCCCGCCCCTGGGTGCGGAAGGCGCCGGCGGCGACCGTCTTGATGTACCCGGCCCGCGTCATGGTGACGACCAGCGGCTCGTCGTCGATGAGATCTTCGATGCCGATGTCGCCCGGGTCGTAGGTGATGTGGGCCCGGCGCGGCGTGGCGAACTGCTGGCGGACCTCGCCCAGCTCGTCCTTGATGACGCCCCGCAGCCTCCCGGGATCGTTGAGGATGGACTCCAGGTCGGCGATGGTCTCCCGCAGCTTGGCCATCTCCTCCTCGAGCTCGGAGCGGCCGAGACGGGTGAGACGCCCGAGGGTCATGTCGAGGATGTGGTTGGCCTGGATCTCGCTGAACTCGAACGGCTCGGCCATAAGCCCGCTGCGGGCGGCGGCCCGGTCGGCCGATCCCCGGATGAGGACGATGATGGCGTCGATCATGTCGAGGGCCTTGAGCAGGCCCTCCACGATGTGGGCCCGGTCGAGGGCCTTGCGCAGGCGGAACTGCGACCGCCGGGTGACGACCTCGACCTGGTGGTCGATGTAGGCCGACAGGATCTGGGCCAGGTTGAGCGTGCGGGGGATGCCGTCGACCAGGGCAACCATGTTCACGCCGAAGCTGGTCTGCAGCGGGGTGTGCTTGTAGAGGTTGTTCAACACGACGTTGGCGTTGGCGTCGCGCTTGAGCGGGAACACGATCTTGGTGTCGAGCCCGGCCGAGAGGTTCTGGATGTCGCGGATGCCGTCGAGCTCGCGCGAGTTGACCAGCTCGGCCACGCGCGTCTCCAGGGCCGCCGCGCTCCCCTGGTAGGGCAGCTCGGTGACCACGATCGACGTGCCCGACTTGGTCTCCTGGATCTCGGCCCGCGCCCGCATGCGCACGCTGCCCCGGCCGGTACGGTACGCGTCGAGGATCCCCTGGCGCCCGAGGATGAACCCGCCGGTGGGGAAGTCGGGCCCCTTGACGAACTCCATGAGGTCGTCGGGCGTGGCGTCCGGGTGGTCGATGAGGTGGACGGTGGCGTCGATGACCTCGCCCAGGTTGTGGGGCGGGATGTTGGTGGCCATGCCCACGGCGATGCCCTGGCTGCCGTTCACGAGGAGGTTCGGGAACCGCCCCGGGAGCACGGTGGGCTCCTCGAACTCGTTGGTGTAGTTCGGCAGGAAGTCGACGGTGTCCTCGTCGATCGACGCCAGCATGTGCATCGAGAGCGGCGACAGCCGGCACTCCGTGTAGCGCTCGGCGGCGGGCGGGAAGTCCGGGGAGCCGTAGTTGCCGTGGAAGTCGATGAGCGGATTGCGCAGGCTGAAGGGCTGCGCCATGCGCACGAGCGCGTCGTAGATGGCCTGCTGGTTGTGCGGGTGGAACTTGCCCATCACCTCGCCCGACACGCGTGCGCATTTCATGAACGGGCGGTCGGGCCGGAGGCCCAGCTCGTGCATCCCGAACAGGATCCTGCGGTGCACCGGCTTCAGCCCGTCACGCGCGTCGGGCAGGGCCCGCTGCGTGATCATCGACATGGCGTATTCCAGGAAGGAGCGCTCCATCTCCTGCTGGATCTCGATGGGCTCGATCCCGGTAAACCCGTTCTCCCCGGCGCCGTCGATCGGCGTGTCGCTCACCGGACCCTCCGGACGCGATCGATGCTGGGTCGGGCCACCAGTGGAGCCGTGGGCGCGGCGACCCCCGGACGCGGGGCGGAACTAGATGTCAAGGAACCGCACGTCCTTGGCGTTGGTGACGATGAACTGCTTGCGGAGGGGGACGTCGTCGCCCATGAGGATCGAGAAGATGTCGTCGGCGATGGCCGCCTGCTCCACCGTGACCTGGAGCAGGGTGCGATGGGCGGCACTCATCGTCGTCTCGCCCAGCTCCCCGAAGTCCATCTCCCCGAGGCCCTTGAGGCGGCCGAACTCGGCCTTGTGGTTCGGGTGCTCGGCCAGGAAGCGGGTCTTGGCCACGTCGTCCTTGAGGTACACCTTCTCCTTGCCCACCAGGGTGGAGTAGAGCGGCGGCTGGGCCACGTAGACGTGGCCGTGCTCCACCAGGTCCTTCATCTGGCGGAAGAAGAAGGTGAGCAGCAGCGTGCGGATGTGGCTGCCGTCTACGTCGGCGTCGGCCAGCAGGATCACCTTGTGGTACCGGATCTTGGCGAGGTCGAACTCCTCGCCGACCCCGGCCCCGATGGCACCGATGAGCGACTGGATCTCGGTGTTCTTCAGCATCTTGTCGAGACGGGCCTTCTCGACGTTGAGGATCTTGCCGCGTATGGGGAGGATCGCCTGGTTCCGGGGCTCGCGTGCCCGGATGGCGGACCCGCCGGCCGAGTCGCCCTCGACGATGAACAGCTCGGCTTCATCCGGCTTGCGGGTGGAGCAGTCGGTGAGCTTGCCGGGCATGCCGGCGCCCTCGAGCGCCGACTTGCGCCGGATGAGGGCCCGGGCCTGCTGCGCCGCGCTGCGGGCCCGGGCGGCCTGCACGCTCTTGTTGAGGACCTGGCGGGCCTCGGTGGGGTGTTCCTCCAGCCACTCGGCCAGCTTCTCGTTGGTGGCCTTCTCGACCAGGCCCCGGATGGAGACGTTGCCCAGCTTCGATTTCGTCTGGCCTTCGAACTGCGGGTCCTGCAGGCGCACGGCGATGATCGCCGTGAGGCCTTCCCGGATGTCCTCGCCCAGCAGGTTGCCGTCCTTGTCCTTCAGCAGCGCCTTGGCCCGCGCGTACTTGTTGACCACGTTGGTGAGGGCCTTCTTGAACCCCTCCTCGTGCATGCCGCCCTCCACGGTGGCGATGCCGTTGGCGAAGCTGTAGATGCCCTCGTGGAATCCTGCGTTCCACTGGAGGGCGACCTCCACCTCCTGGGCCTGCCCGTCGGACGCGCTCTGGGCGTAGGACGCGACCTTCTTGAACAACGGCTCCTTGGCCGCGTTGAGGTGGCGCACGAAGTCGACGATCCCGCCGGCGTAGCGGTAGGTGACGTCCTGCTCGTGGCCCTGCCGCTCGTCGCGGAAGCGGATCTCGAGGCCCTTGTTGAGGAAGGCGATCATCTGCAGGCGCTCCACCACCGTCTGGGCCCGGAAGTCGACGTCCTCGAAGACGGTGGGGTCGGGCCAGAAGATCACCGTGGTGCCCGTGCGGTTGCGGGGAGCCCTGCCCACGACCTCGAGCGCGCCCTGCGGCTTGCCGCCCTTGGCGAACTCCATGCGGTGGCGGCTCCCGTCGCGGTCGACTTCGACGACGAGGCGGGCCGACAGGGCGTTCACCACCGACACCCCGACGCCGTGCAAGCCGCCCGACACCTTGTAGCCGGACCCGCCGAACTTGCCGCCGGCGTTGAGCATGGTGAGCGCGATCTCGACGCCCGACTTGTGCTTGTGCTGGGGATGACGGTCGACCGGGATGCCGCGGCCGTCGTCGACGACCTTGCAGCCGCCGTCAACGAGGAGGACGACCTCGATGCACGTGCAGAAGCCGGCCATGGCCTCGTCGACCGAGTTGTCGACGACCTCCCAGACCAGATGGTGCAGGCCGCTCGAGCCCGTGCTGCCGATGTACATCCCGGGCCGCTTGCGGACGTGCTCGAGCCCCTCGAGGACGGTGAGATCCTTGGCGTCGTACGACCCGGAACGGCTCGGGCCGTTCCCGTTTTCTGCCATGCAGGCGCGACCTTTCACAGGTGTGGAGTCGAGAGGCGACTCGGGCGCAAAAGTGCGGTTTCAGCCGAAGAAACTGCTGCTCAGAGGCCCGAATTGCAATGATGGCAGTTTACCACCGGGGTGCGACATACGAGGGGAGCCGACCCGGCTAGCGGCGGTTCCTCACGCGCACCTCCAGGCGCTCCGCCACGGGTGCGCCAACGATCCGGGCGATGCGCTCGAGGATCTCTGCCCCGCGGTAGCGCAGCTCGGTCGCCGACGCCGGGTCACCGACGCCGACGACGAGGGTGCCACCGGCCAGACGCAGCGGCCGCGACCGTCGCGCCGCCTCGTCGCCCACGATCTCGGCCCACCGCCCGAAGACCACGCGCAGCGCGCCAGCGCCGGGCGCGCCCAGCTCGCGGGCCAGCCGGTCGAGCGACGTGTCGATCCTGGCGGGATCCTTGGGCGACGCCCCCGGGAGCGGCTTCCATGTCGTCATTCCCGGCGCCCCGGCGTGGCGCGGCCGGCCCGAGGCATGCGCCCGCCGTCCTCCGACCAGAGGTCGAGCGCATTCACAGGATCTTGCCCTCGTGGACACGGACGGTGTGCGCCGGGACCGCTCCGGACGGCACGTGTGCGGCGGTGGTGAGCAGGACCTGGCCGTCCGGCAGGTGGCACAGGAGTGCGGCCGAGCGGTCGCCGTCGAGCTCGGAGAACACGTCGTCGAGCAGGAGGACGGGCGGCTCGCCCACGGCCTCGGTGACGGCCCGGTGGGCAGCCAGGCGCAGCGCCAGCGCCATCGACCGCTGCTCCCCCTGCGAGGCGTGCGTGCGGGCCGGGAGGCCGCCGACGGTCAGCCGCAACTCGTCGCGGTGCGGCCCCACCGTGGACAGGCCCCTGCGGACGTCGTCGGTGCGGGCCGCGGCCAGCGCCGGGGCCAGTGGGCCCTGCCAGGACCGCTCGTATGCGATGGCGATGTCGGCGGGCGCCCCCGCCAACTCGTCGTAGGCCTTTCCCAGCGGCCCTTCCAGACCGGCCACGAGCTCGGCGCGCGCATCGGCCAACGCCTCGCCGGTGGCGGCGAGTTTGGCGTCCCACACGTCGAGCGTCGGTTCGGCCGACGGGTCGAGACGCCCCTTGCACTGCCTGAGGAGGGCGTTGCGCTGTCGCAGGACGCGCTCGAAGTCGGATCTGGTGGCGGCATTGCGGGGATGCAGGCCGACGAGGGCGTCGTCGAGGTAGCGGCGGCGAGCCGACGGGCCACCCTTCACCAGCTCCAGGTCGTCCGGCGAGAACACGCTGACGCGCAACGCGCCCAGCAGGTCGGCCGCCCGCCGCAGCGGCTGCGAGTTCACCAGGGTGCGGTTCCGGCCGGCGGCGGAGATCTCGGCCTCGATGAGGAGCGCCCGGCCGCCGCGGTCCCCCTCCGCCCGCACGACGGCGGTGGCGCTCCCGGTGCGCACGAGCGCGTCGGGGGGCGCGCCACGGAACGAGTCGAGGGTGGCCAGGTAGGCGACCGCCTCGATGAGGTTCGTCTTGCCCTGCCCGTTCCCGCCCTGCACCACGGTGAGGCCGGCCGGCGCCAGCTCGACCTCGGCCGACGTGTAGTTCCGGAAGTCGGTCAGCCACACCCGCCGCAACCGCACGGACCGCTTCCTAGGACACCCGTACCGGCATGAGCAGGTACATGTACTCCTCGCCCTCCACCGGGCGGATCACGGCGGGGCGCAGGGCATCGAGCGTCTCGAGCAGGATCTCGTCGCCCACCACCGCTTCGACACCCTCCATGAGATAGGTCGGATTGAAGGCCACGGTCATCTCCGCGCCCTCGTACTTGGCATCGACCTCCTCGGAGGCCTGGCCCACCTCGGTGCTCACGACCGTGAGGACGATGACGTCGGAGCGCAGTGCCATGCGCACCGGTGTGGTGGCGTCACGCACGAGCAGCTTGACCCGGCGCACGGCGTCGAGCAGCGCCTCCTTGGCCACGACCAGGCGGTTCGGGTACGACGACGGGATGAGCTGGCGGTAGTTCGGGAACTCGCCCTCGATCAGCCTGGTCGTGAGGCGCACGTCGCCCACCTCGAAGGTGGCGTCGTGATCGCCCAGGCGCAGGATGACCTCCCTGTCGGCCGACAGCAGCCGCTGCAGCTCGGACAGCGCCTTGGACGGCACGAGGACGTGCTGACCCTCGCCGAGGACGGTGGTGCCCGGCAGATCGCGTACCGCCAGCCGGTACGAGTCGGTAGCCACCAGCCGCAGTCCCGCCGGCTCGGCCGCCATCAGCACGCCGGTGAGGATGGGCCGGGCGTCGTCCGCCGAGGCGGCCCGCACGACTTGGCGCAGCGCGTCGGCGAAATGGGCGCCGGCCAGAGTGACCGCGTCGCCGGCGCCACTGTCGCCCGCCACGGTCGGCAGCCGGGGGAAGTCGCCCGCCGGGAGCATGCGCACGGCGAACTGAGAGCGTCCGGCGGTGATGCGGACCTCGTCGTCGCCCGCCTCGATGGTGACCGCCCCGGGCTCGAGCGCCCGCACGATATCGGCCGCCAGGCGGGCGGGGATCACGCACACGCCGTCGGTGCCGCTGCCCACGGGGACGTCGACCAGGATGGTGAGGTCGAGATCGGAACCGGCCACGAGGAGCCGGTCGCCGCGCACCTCCAGCCGCACGCCGGACAGCACCGGCAGCGCGCCACCGCGGCTGGTGACGGCCCGGCCTGCCGTGGTGAGCGCCTCGACGAGCGTGTCTCGTTCAGTCCGGAGCTTCAAGCAACTGCCTTTCTTCTTTGTAGAAAAAGATCTAGGAGAAGTAGTAGAGGGTGTGGATTGGGGAAAACCACATCCGACCGCAGGTCAGAGCGGGTTTTTGCAACAGCCGGAAATCCCCAGGCTTCCACAGGGAGCAGCCGGTACCGGTGATGGCCCGGGGAGGACGGCGCTCGTGTCCCCCGAATCACAACGGTTCGACACAGGATCATTCACCGGTCATGACACGCCGCGTGAGCTGCTCGACGTCCTGGTACACCTTGGCCCGGGCCGGCATGAGGCTCTCGATCTTCTTGACGGCGTGGATCACCGTCGTGTGGTCGCGGCCGCCGAACGAGTTGGCGATGGCCGGGTAGCTGTAGTCGGTGAGCTGGCGGAGCACGTACATGGCGATCTGGCGGGCCTGGACCAGGGGCCGGCTGCGGTTGGGCCCCTTGAGGTCGTCGACCGAGAACCCCGACAGCTCAGAGGCGAGCTGGATGACGAGGTCGAGCGTGACGGGTCGTTGGTGGTTGGAGACGGCCTCCGCCAGCACCTTCTCGGCCAGCTCGAAGGTGAGAGGGTAGTCGTGGAGACGGGCGTAGGCCACCACCTTGGTGAGTGCCCCCTCGAGCTCGCGGATGTTGTCGCGGATGAGGTTGGCGATCAGCACGAGGACGTCGTCGGGAACGACGCTGGCCTGCTTCTCCGCCTTCTTGCGCAGGATGGCGATGCGGGTCTCGAGGTCCGGTGCCTTGACGTCGGTGACGAGGCCGGCCAGCAGTCGGCTGCGGAAGCGCCCGTGCAGCGAGATCATGTCGGTGGGCGAGCGATCGGAGACGATGACGATCTGCTTGGACGCCTCCTGGAGCTCGTTGAAGGTGTAAAAGAACTCCTCGCCGAGTCGCTCGCTCTGCATGATGAACTGAAAATCGTCCATGAGCAGCACGTCGCACTCGCGGTACCGGCGCTTGAACGCCAGCGTCGTCTTGCTCCGCAGGGCTTCCACGAACTCGTTCATGCACGCTTCCGTGGGCGTGTAGCGCACCGTGTAATTCGGGAAGTGCTGGCGCACGTAGTTGCCGATGGCGTGCAGCAGGTGGGTCTTGCCGAGCCCGCTGTCCCCGTAGATGACCAGCGGGTTGTAGGCCAGACCGGGAGTCTCCGCCACCACGCCCGCGGCGGCGCGCGCGAAGCGGTTGGAGTCGGCGGTGACGAAGGCGTCGAAGTTGAAGTTCGGCTGCAGCGCGTTCCGTTCCCGACCCCCGATGTCGGACGGGGCGGGATCCGCGCCGGGCCCCGTCGGGTCCGGGACATCGCCGCCACCTGCGCCGTTCAGGTCGGCCCGGACGGCGAGGACGGGGTCGGCGTCGTCCTCCTGCTCATCCACTCGACCCTCGTCGCCGTCGTTGACGGCGCCCGTCGGGGTGCGAACCACGAAGTCGACGGCGACCGCATGGCCCGCCAACTCGCTGACGGCGTCGGTGATCAGCTGGTGGTGGTTTCCCAACAGCCGCTCCATCACCACGGCGTTCGGCACGGAGAGCACGAGCCGGTACTCGTCGGCCCACGACGGCTGGATCTGTGTGAACCAGATGCGCCAGGCGGCCTCGCTGACCATCCCCTGCAGCGCCTCGGCGCACAGGGCCCATACCCGCTCGGCGTCCGTCAACGGCGGCCTGCCTTCCCCTCGCGCTCCGTGTCCACAACCTCGTCCACACCTGTGAAAAACCACGACAAGGGGCCTCGCAAGGCCCGTCGCCGAGCCCCAGTGCGCAGGCTCCGGGGGAAGTCGGAACACGTCGCTCGGAGGGCGTGAGCGACGGTAGCACCGGGTTCCCGACCGTGGCGAGGGGTGTGGAGGAAAGCTCGGTGACCTGCGGGTTCCTCTCCGATGGTGGCGTCCGGGCCCGGTTGGCTCTAGCGTGGAGCGGGCCGGGAAGTCCCGCGCCGACAGGAGCTCTGGGTGAAACGAACCTTCCAACCCAACACCCGCAAGCGGGCCAAGCGTCACGGGTTCCGCCACCGGATGTCCACGCGCGCCGGGCGGGCCATTCTCAAGGCCAGGCGGCTGAAGGGCCGCCACAAGCTGTCGGCCTGATCCACCGGATCACCGACGCGGCCACGTTCACGGCGTTGCGCCGGTCCCGCCGACGGGCCCGACGGGGCGCGATCACGGTAACCTTCGTTCCCGGCGCCCCGGCCGGGCCTCCCCGGGTGGCGTACGCCGTCGGCCGGTCGGTCGGTGGGGCTGTCGTGCGCAACCGGCTCCGGCGCCGGATGCGTGCCGTTGTGTCCGAGCTCGGTCCGCAGCTGCGGTCGGGTGCCTATCTGGTGGGAGCCGCTCCGGAGGCGGCGTCCCTCCCGTTCAGGGAGTTGCAGGAAATGGTCTCGGGAGCGATGCACGACGCCGGCGCAGGCGTGCGTCCATGAGCGTCGCCGCCCGCGCCATCGCCGCGCCGATACGGCTCTACCAGCTCCTGCGGGCGGGACGGCCCTCGCCCTGCCGCTACGAACCGAGTTGCTCGTCGTACGCCCTCGAGGCCCTGCGGCTCCACGGCGCCGGACGTGGGAGCTGGCTCACGGTGCGCCGACTCGGCCGCTGTCATCCGTGGGGCGGCCTCGGTGCCGACCCCGTACCCGCCCGGGAGGGCTGATGTTCCAATTACTGGGAGGCGCTCTCGCCTTCTTCTACGCCCTGATCCCCAACTACGCGGTCGCCATCGCCCTGCTGACGCTGTCGGTGATGCTGCTCCTGTCGCCACTCACGCTCAAGAGCACCCGGTCGATGCTCGCCATGCAGAAGCTGCAGCCCGAGATGAAGGCGCTGCAGACCAAGTACAAGGGCGGCGACCGCCAGAAGCTCAACGAAGAGATGATGGCGCTTTACAAGGAGCACAAGGTCAACCCGGTAGCGGGCTGCCTGCCCATGCTGCTGCAGATGCCGGTGTTCCTCGTGATGTACCGCGTCATCAGGGGCCTCACCCACAAGACGGGGGAGGTGGCCAGCCCCCAGTACCTGAACGAGAAGTCGGATCTCTACCGGGCGCTGGTCAAGTCCGGCGGCCGGATGAAGTCGTTCGGCATCGATTTGGCAAACAGCGCCAGTGACAAGCACAGCTCCTTCGGCAAGGCGCTCCCGTTCTTCGTGGTCGTCGCCCTCGTCGTGCTCACGCAGTACGTCCAGACCCGCCAGACCATGGCCCGGAACACGAAGGCGGCCAGTTCGCAGCAGCAGGTGCTCCTGAAGGTGATGCCCGGCTTCTTCGGGCTCATCTCGCTGTCGATCCCGGCCGCCGTCAACGTCTACTTCCTGGTGTCCGCCCTGTTCCGCGTGAGCCAGACCGCTGCCATGTACCGCTTCGACCCCACCCTCGCCGCGCACGCCGAGAAGCACGCTCGAGAAGTCGAGGCCAGGTCGATCGAGGTGAATCCCAAGAGCGCCAAGAAGCCGGCGCCGGGATCGTCGCCTGCCGGTCGCAAGTCGATCGACAGCGGCGGCAAGGGTGGCGGCCGAGCGACGGGCCGGGTAGGGGGGAACGGCACCAAGCCCGGCACGAACCAGGCCGGGCAGCCCAAAGGGAACGGCCGGCGTCCGCCACCGCGTCCGCAGCAGAAGCGCCGCAGCAAGAAGGGTCGGTGAGCGTGCCCCCCGTGCGGGACTCCCAGCCGGGCCCGCAACGTGCCGTCGTGGCGGTCGTTTGACCATGGAATGGGTCGAGACCACCGGGCGCAGCGTCGACGAGGCGAAGGATGCGGCCCTCGACAAGCTGGGCATCGACGAGACCGATGCCGAGTTCGAGGTCCTGGAGGAGCCGCGACTGGGCCTGTTCGGTCGGGTGCGGGCCGAGGCGAGGGTCCGGGCCCGCGTCCGGCCCAACCGCCCTCGCCCCAAGGACGTGCGGCGGGATCGGAACCGGCGAAGCAAGGCGGGCAGCGGCGGAGGCACGCCCGATCGCACCGCGGCGCCGCCTCCCGGGGCGCCGGACTCGGCGACGACAGAACCGGCCGCACCGGTGTCGGCTGCCGCGCCGCCGGCGCAGGCCCAGAAGCAACCGGGTCCACTCCCCCGCGCCCCGCGACCGGCCCGACCTCGCCAGGCGGCCGCCGCCGATGTGGACGACGTTTCCACCGACCGAGAAGGAGCGAAGATGGACCAAGACGTACCGCTCGACGAGCAGGCTGGCCTCGCCCGGACGTTCCTCCTCGGACTGCTGGCCTCGTTCGAGACGGAAGGAGAGGTTGACGTCGTCGCGATCGACGAGGACACCATCGAGCTGGCCATCGACGGGGGAAAGGACCTCCACCTGCTCATCGGGCCGGGAGGAGCGACCCTCACGGCAGTGCAGGAGATCACCCGCCGGGTGGTGCAGCGACAGACGGGCGCCCGCAACGGGCGGCTCCTGGTCGACGTCTCGGGATACCGTCGCAAGCGCAAGGCGGCGCTGGAGCGGTTCGTGGAGACGGTGGCGGCCGACGTGCGCACCAGTGGCGTGGCCAAGGCCCTCGAACCGATGCACGCAGCCGATCGCAAGGTGGTCCACGACACGGTGAACGGACTCGACGGCGTGCACACGACGTCCGAAGGCGAGGAGCCGCGGCGTCGGGTCGTCATCTCCCCCAGCTGACCGCCGACCCGCCACACCGTGGCAGAGCTGGAGCGCGTGCTGGAAGAGGCCAGAGACCTCGGTTTCCTCGGCCCGGGCCCCGTCGCCGGTCACATCGAGCACGCGGCAGGCTTCGTGCAGGCGGCCGGCGAGCCGCAGCCGGCCCTCGTGGTGGACCTGGGCAGTGGCGGTGGGGTGCCCGGGTTGGTGCTGGCCGGGGCGTGGCCGGAGGCGAGCATCCGGCTCCTGGAGGGGAACGAGCGCCGGGCCCTGTTCCTGGCCAGAGCGGCGGCGGTGTTGGGCTTCGGCGACCGGGTCGTCGTCGGGCATGCCCGCGCCGAGGAGGCGGGTCGCGATCCGGCGTGGCGGGCCCAGGCTGATCTGGTCGTGGCCCGGAGCTTCGGACCGCCGGCGGTCACCGCCGAGTGTGCCGCACCGCTCTTGGCCCTGCAGGGTCGCCTGATCGTCTCCGAGCCCCCACAACAGGACGGGGACCGTTGGGCGGCGGAGCCCCTCCGGCAGGTCGGTCTCCGCCCGGTCGCTCGTTTCGAGCAGTCCTTCTCACGATTCCAGGTACTCCGCCAGGACGAGCTGTGCCCCGACCGGTATCCCCGTCGCGTGGGGATTCCCGCCAAGCGGCCCCTGTTCTGACGGAATCCTGGTTTCACGTGGAACGTCACGTGCGGCCTGGAGTTTCTGGCGTCGCTGTCGAACCCGGTCGCGTTTCACGTGAAACCTCCTCTGACGTTGGCGCGGTCCTTGACCTTCGTCCCCGCAGCGGCAAGAGTGAGGCGGTGACTGGAGCGGAAGACGACATCGTCGAACGGGGACGTGCCATCTTCGAACGCCTCCGAATCGATGGCGCTCCGGACGAGAACGCGGCCCCGGCGCCGGAGCCGAGTTTCGAGATCGGCGAAATCGACGAGGATCCGCATTCCGCCGAATCGCCGGCATCCCACCACCTCGACGCGGCCGCTCCGTCGGTGCCCGACGCTCTTGGCCCGAACGATCCCGACCGGTCCGACCCTGGTGCCCAGGCGATCGCCGCCGACAGGGCACTTGGAGCTTCTCCCGACCCGCCGTCCGAGCTCGATCCTCCAGCGGCTCCCGGCGTGGATGGTGCCGATCGACGTCCGGCGCCAGGGAGCGACGCGACGCCCGCTCACGACGCAGAGGCTGTCCCCGCTCCTGCTGCCGCGGTCACGACGTCCGAGCCGCCGACGGGCGCTGCCTGGGCGCCGTCCCCGCTCCCTGCGGAGCTCGTGGATCTCACCGACGGATCGGTTCCGAACCTGGATTCGGCGCCGCCGGTCGAGATGCGTGCCGCGCCGGGCCCCGTCCCTCTCGGGATGCCACCGGACGCCGCCTCCCTGCTCGGACCGGCGCCCGACCCGGCCGACCCGGCGAGCTATCCCGCACTGCGATTCGCCCGGGACCTCCCGCGCGTCATGGCCATCGCCAACCAGAAGGGTGGCGTGGGGAAGACCACCACGGCCGTGAACCTGGGGGCGGGTCTGGCCGAGCTCGGGTTCCGCGTGCTGGTCGTCGACCTCGACCCCCAGGGCAACGCGACCACCGGTCTCGGCATCAACCCCCGGAACCTCGAGTCGTCCGTGTACGACGTGATGATGCACGACATCCCCCTCGACGACTGCATCGAGCCGACGAGCCTGCGCAACCTGTTCGTGTGCCCCGCCACCATCGATCTGGCCGGTGCCGAGATCGAGCTCGTCCCGGCCTTCAGCCGCGAGCTCAAGCTCCGGCGGGCCCTGGAGCCGGTGCTGGAGGACTTCGACTTCGTCGTGATCGACTGCCCGCCGTCTCTCGGGCTCATCACCGTGAACGCCCTGGCCGCCGCCACCGAGGTGGTGGTGCCGATCCAGTGCGAGTACTACGCCCTGGAAGGGCTCGGGCAGCTGCTGCGCAACGTGAAGCTGGTGCAGACGAACCTCAACCCGAGGCTCGAGGTCAGCGCCATCGTGCTCACCATGTTCGACGCCCGCACCAAGCTGGCCGAGCAGGTGGCCACCGAGGTGCGCAACCACTTCGGCCCCAAAGTGTGCCGGAACATCGTCCCCCGGACGGTGCGCCTGAGCGAGGCGCCGTCGTTCGGCCAGCCGATCGTGGTGTTCGATCCCACGTCACGAGGGGCCATCGCCTATCGCGAGCTGGCCAAGGAGGTGAGTGGTGGCGCGCCGCAGCGGGTTGGGTAGGGGACTGGGCTCGTTGATCCCGTCCGAGGTCACCGGCGACCCCGGGTCGGCCCTGATCGAAGTGCCCCTGTCTCGGGTAGTTCCCAATTCCTTCCAGCCCCGGAAGCATTTCGACGAGGAGGAGCTCGCGGCGCTGACCGCCTCGGTGCGTGAGCTGGGCGTGCTGCAGCCGATCCTGGTGCGCCCCGGTTCCGAGGACCGCTACGAGCTCATCGCCGGGGAGCGGCGCTGGCGGGCGGCCAAGCGGGCGGGGCTGCAGACGATCCCGGCGCTCGTGCGGGAGGTGGCCGACGACGCCAGCCTCGAGCAGGCCCTGGTCGAGAACCTCCACCGCCAGGACCTGAACCCTCTGGAGGAGGGTGCGGCGTACCAGCAGCTCATCGAGGACTTCCACCTCACCCACGACGAGCTGGCGACGCGGGTCGGCAAGAGCAGGGCGGCGGTCAGCAACACGTTGAGACTGTTCCAGCTCCCGCCGACCATCCAGCGCCTGGTGGCCGAGGGGCAGCTGGCCGAGGGCCACGCCCGCGCCCTGCTCGGGACACCGGACCGCGCCTTCCAAGAAGCGCTGGCCAGGCGCACCGTCGCCGAGGGACTGTCGGTGCGGGCGGTGGAGGAGGCCGTCCGGGCCCGGAACGAGCTGAGCGACGAAGGCCACAGCGCCGCTGCGGCCAGCCGGCCGCGCCGACTCCGGCCTCCGGGTCTGCTCGAGCTGGAGGAGCTGCTGTCCCGGCACCTCGAGACGCGCGTGAAGGTCGACATGGGGGCCAAGAAGGGCCGCGTCCTTGTGGAGTTCGCCACGCTCGAGGACCTCGAGCGCATCTACCGGGCCATGACGGAGCCGCCCTCGACCCCTCGCTGACCTGCGGGTTCGCCGTCCGCCGGGGTCGGTTTGCGGTGGAGGTCGAGGGTCATCCACAACCTGTGCAAGAGCTTGTGGACGACGGTCGCGGGTGGACCCGTCTCAGCGGTCCGGCCGGGCCGGTGCCGGCTCGTCCACCGGGAACCGGACCCACGCGGCGAGGACCGTGCCGAGGGCCCGGGCCAGCTCGGCGGTGTGGGCGACCACGCACGACGGCGGCCCCAGCTCGCACACCACAGCCGGCATCCGCGTCTCCTTCAGCACGGGGATGGCCATCCCCCGCACGCCCAGATTGCCGATGCCCACCGCGTCCGGCACGACCGACTGGACCAGCTCGGCCAGCCGTCGACCACCTGGCGACTCGTAGCGGTGCCCGGCGTAGTGGGAAGACGCACATCCGTCCCCTGCCGGCTCCAGGCGCAGACCGAGGAAGACGTCGCCGCCGGCGGCATTGGCCTCCGCCGCCTGATCCGACTGGTCCGGGTGGCGGGCCACGATGACCTCCGCACCGGCCTGGGTGAGCACCCGCTCGGTCGCGCTCAGCGCCGCGTGCATCCCGCCGCCGTCGCCCAGCACGACCCGCCGCCCCTGGAGTGTTCTGGGCGACCGCCGGAGCATCTCCAGCTCCCGAACGGCGGCCACCGGCTCGCGCTCGGCTCCGCGCGGGCCGAACCGCTCGAACATGGCGATCGTCGCCGACCCGCAGACCCCGTCGACCACGATGCCGATGTTGCGCTGGAACTCGTCGAGGGCGCGCTTGGTGTCCGGGCCGAAGATGCCGTCAACTCGGCCGGCGTCGAAGCCGAGCGCCCCGAGGCGGCTCTGGAGGGCGGCCACGTCGTCGCCCCGGAGCATGGGTTGGCGCAGGTACAGCAGCCGGTCGCCCAGCCGCCAGCCTGCCTCCACCAGCGCCGCCCAGGTCTGGGCGCCGCAGATGCCGTCGACCCGCAGGCCGCGGCGGAGCTGGAACGCCCGGACGGCGGCCTCCGTCGATCCGGCGAAGACGCCGGGTTCGTCGCCGGTGGTGGGGTGGCCCAGGCCGCCGAGCCGGTGCTGGAGATCGCGGACGGCCTCGCCACGGTCGCCGGCTCGCACCGGCAGCGCGCCTACAGGAATGCCTGCAGCTCCTGGACCAGCTGCCCCTTGCCCTTGGCACCACGGATGCGCAGTTCCGGAGCCCCGTCCTTGAACACGATCAGCGTGGGGATGCCGAGGATGTCGAAGCGGCGGGCGATCTCGGGATGGTCGTCGACGTTGACCTTGGCGACACGGATCTTCCCGGCATGCTCTCCGGCGATCTCGTCGAGGATCGGGGCGATCATCTTGCACGGACCGCACCACTCGGCCCAGAAGTCCACCAGGAGCGGCGAGGTCGACCCGGCGACCTCCTCGTCGAAGGTGTCTGTGGTCAGGTGGGTGATGTGGGTGGATTCAGCCACGGCGGTGCTTCCTTCCTGGACGGTGACGGGGCGTCACCAGTTGCGGGGTGTCTCGGCGATGTCGTCGGGGGCGTCGTGCTGGCTCTCGAGCCAGCGCTCGGCGTCGATGGCGGCCATGCAACCGGAGCCGGCGGCGGTGACGGCCTGGCGGTAGGTGGCGTCCTGCACGTCGCCGCAGGCGAAGACGCCCTCCACGTCGGTGCGGGTGGAGCCGGTCCGGGTGCGCAGGTAGCCGGCGTCGTCCATGTCGAGCTGGCCGGTGAACAGGCTGGTGTTGGGGACGTGCCCGATGGCCACGAACAGGCCCGAGATGGGCAGCACCGTCTCCTCGCCGGTCACCACGTTGCGCACCCTGGCCCCCTCGACGGTGGACCCGCCCAGCACCTCGACGACCTGCGAGTCCCACACGAACTCGATCTTCGGGTTGCGGAACGCCCGGTCCTGCATGATCTTCGACGCGCGCAGCTCCTTGCGGCGATGGATCACGCTGACCTTGCTGGCGAACTTGGTGAGGAAGATCGCCTCCTCCAGGGCCGAATCGCCTCCGCCCACCACGGCGATCTCCAGGTCACGGAAGAAGAACCCGTCGCAGGTGGCGCAGGTGGAGACGCCGTAGCCGATGAGTTTCTGCTCGCTCTCGAGGCCGAGCATGAGGGCGCGGGCGCCGGTGGACACGATGACGGCCCGGGCCTCGATCTCGGTGTCGGCGATCCACAGCTTGAACGGGCGGACCGAGAAGTCGACGCGCGTCACCTTGGCGGTGACGAGCTCGGCACCGAAGCGGGCGGCCTGGGCCCGGAAGCTCCGCATGAGCTCGGGGCCCTGGATGCCGTCGACGAACCCCGGGTAGTTCTCCACCTCGGTGGTGAGCATCAGCTGACCGCCCGGCTGGTCGCTGGTGGACGACGGCTCACCCTCGATGACCATCGGGTGCAGATTGGCCCGGGCCGTGTAGATGGCGGCCGTGAGCCCGGCTGGGCCGGATCCGATGATGACGACGTCGCGAACCCTGCTGCTCACGATCGACTGCCCTTCGTGGTCTTGGCCGACGAGGCCTTGCGGAGGAGGAACACCCCGGGCAGGACGAAGATTCCGCCCACCACGAGGTACGAGGCCCACACCTCGCCGCGGAACGCGTACGCAGTCAGCACGCGAACGGCGGCGATGGCGAGGAAGACGCCGATGACCAGGCCCATCACCGCCGCCAGCAGGCCGAACACCATGGCCCGGACGATCGTCGTGAGCGGGACCGACGTCTTGTCGCGGATACCGACGACGACCCGCTCGATGGTGTCGGCCGCTTGGACGGTCCAGTCGCTGGCCCCGACGGCAGGGCGCGGGGGATCTCCCGGCTGAGCCACGCTGGCACACTACCCTTGCCGCCCGTGCGCCGACTCCTTGCCCTGGTGGCCGGTGCCGTCGCGGCCTCCGCCGGTGCGCTGATCCTGGGGGAGTACGAGCTCACCGGCTTCACCCCGGTGGTCGCCGGCCTGCTCTTCGGCGTGATCGTCGCCGAGGTCGTCATGGTGGCCGGGAAGCGGCAGGACACCGTGGCCGCCGCCGGTTGCGCCGCCTTCGCCGCTGCCGGGATGGTGTGGGCGGCGTGGATCTCCTCCGGCGAGGACTGGAGCTACGTCCCTGGTGGCGTCTGGTTCGGGGTGGCGCTCGCCGCCGCCGCCGCCGCCGTTTGGATCAGAAGCCCTGGACGACGAGGAGCCGGCAACCGTCGAGCGCCATGACGAAGGCCCGGTGGTCGGGCCCGTTGCCGCTGATGTCGGCCAGCCGGTAGGCGAGAAGGACGGCCGGCGTGCCCTGCCACCGCAGGGTGGCTCGGTACAGCAGGGCACCGAGGCCCTTGGAGTAGTCGGTGGCCACCGCCTTCTCGCAGGCGCCGATGGCGGCGGCGTCGGGCGCCGAGGCGCTGTCGGAGGCGGGCGACGCCGGCGGGCCGGCGTCGGTGGCGCCCGTTGCGCTCGGTGCCGCCGTGCGGGCCGGATCGACGGCCTGCCCTGCGGAGAACGCGGTGGTCGACGGGTCGCCCGCCGGCGCGCCTGCCGCCTTCGTCTCCGTCGCGCCGCCGACCGCGCCGGCCAGCAGCGCGCCCAGCGCCAGCTGGTCGGACTGGTCGCCGAGGTCGCCGCCTTCTACCGGGGGCGCTGCCGTCTCGGCCGTCGAGGCGTCGAGCCCGCGGTCGCGCTGGGCCACCTGGGCCGGCCCTCCGTCGCCCGACTGGCGGATGAGCACGGGAACGGCGACCAGGACGGCCAGGAGGGCGGCGGCCACGCCCATGGCCCACGCCGGCACCCGCCGCCCGCCGCCGCCGCGGCCGGCGCCGGACGACGTGATGACCGACCCGGGCACGGGGACGGCCGGCCGCAGGGGCGCCACGGTGGCCCCGTCCGCCGTCCCCGAGGGCTGGCCCGCGCCGGCGCGTTCGTCGGTGAAGGCGGCGAGGGCGGCGGCGACGGCGCGGTCGGCCAGGCCGGCAGGAGCGTGGCCGACTCGGGCCACCGCCCGGCTGGCGGCGGCGAGTGCGTCCGACCTGGCGCGGCACGCGGCGCACGCCGTCACGTGCTCGGCTGCGCCGGCGTCCTCGCCGTCGAGGGCTGCGCTCAGGGACTCGTCGTCAGGGTGGGCGTCGGTCATGGGCGTGTCGTTGGACGTCGGGCGGGGGGCGCCTGGTTCCCGAGCAGCGGAACCAGGGCGGCCCGGCCCCGGGCGATGCGGGAGCGCACCGTCCCGGCCGGGATGCCCAGCACGTCGGCGATCTCGGCGTAGTCGAGACCGCAGAGGTCCCGGAGCACGACGGCCGTGCGGAACTCGACGGGCAGGCGGCCGAGCGCGGCCTCGACGTCGAGGCGGTCGGCCACCGCCCCGCCCGGCCCGGCGTCGTGGACGCCGCCCGTGCCGGCACCGGGCCCGACGGTGAGGGCCCGTTCGAGCTGGTCGTCGGGCAGGGTCTCGGCCCGCCGCCCGCGTCGGCGGATCTCGTCCAGGCAGGCGTTGGTCGTCACCCGGTAGGCCCAGGTGCCGAAGCTGGCCCGCCCGTCGAAGCGCCCGCCCGCCAACCCACGGGCGAGGGCGATCATCGCTTCCTGGGTGGCGTCGTCGGCATCGGCGTCCGATCCGAGGATGCGCCGGCACAGGGTGTGCAGCCGGTCGACGTGGCGGCGCAGGAGCTGGTCGAGGGCGCCGGCGTCGCCGGCCTGGGCCGCCTCCGCCAGCTCTCGGTCCCCGGCGCCGTGGTCGATGACGAAAGCGTAGGCCAGCCGCCGCCGCCGGTCCCGGAGAGGATCGGCGACGCTTCTACCGCCGGCGGACGGCGACCTCGGCGACCTCGGCCCGGTTGGCCGTGCCCGGATCGGTGATCCACAAGAGCACGGCGCCGCCGTGCCGGCCCCCGAGGTCGAACTCGGCGTCGCCGGAGATCCCCGACTTCTCGGCCACCGGCCGGCCCCAGCCGCCCAGCTCGGCCGCCGGGCGTGCCGCCACGTACACCTTCGCCGCCCACCCCGACGTGGGCGACGCCACCCGCAGCGCGGCCAGGTCGGCGGCGTCGGCGAGCTGGAGCACCAGGCCGACGCCGGGCTTGAGCCCTCCGAACGCCTCCCGGCGGTACTGGTCGGTATTCCATGTGGTGGCGTCGTCGCCGTCGACGGCCCGGCCGGCGCGGGACTCGTTCTCCTCGCCGTCGCCGGCCGGGTCGAACGAGTGCACGGCCGAGATGGTGGCCGTGCTCGCCCGGCCCGACGTCTTCGACCCGTCCGCGGCACCGGTCCCGTCGTGATCCCTGCCGGCGAGGACCGCCGCCAGCAACAGGGCGGCGACAGCCACGGCCGCCACCACTGCCAGCGGGAGGAGCCGCCGGGTCGGCGGGCGGGCCAGTGCCGGCACGCCGGAGGCGGGGGTCGTCTCCCGGATGACCTGCGGCACGGCGTCGTCGGGCTCGGCACCGAGATCGAGATCGACGGCCACGAGGGCGTCACGCAGGGCGGCGGCCGATGGGTAGCGGTCGCCCGGGTCCTTGGCCAGCGCCCGCATCACGACGGCCTCGAGGGGTCCGGGGATCGGGGGACCGCCGCACTCGAGCGCCGGTGGGGGCTCGCGGACGTGGAGCAAGGCGGTGGCCAGCTCCGTCTCGGCCGTGAACGGCGGCTTCCCGCACAGCATCTCGTAGAGCACCACGCCGAGCCCGTACACGTCGGAGCGGGCGTCGGGCGGCTTGCCCTGGACCTGTTCCGGCGACAGGTAGCGGGCGGTGCCGACGACTGCTCCAGTCTGGGTGAGGCTGGCGACGGTGGCGTTGGCGCTGGGTTGGAGCTTGGCGATGCCGAAGTCGGCGACCTTCACCCGCAGCAGTGGCGCCGTCGTCTCGCCCTCGTGCTCGACCAGCAGGATGTTGGCCGGTTTCACGTCCCGGTGGATCAGGCCTTCGCGGTGGGCGTGGTCGAGGGCATCGGCCACCTCGGCGGCGATGGGCACGGCCACCGACGGGGGCAGGGTGCCGGCCTCGGCCACCGCGTCGCGCAGGGTGTGGCCGGGAACCAGCTCCATGACGATGAAGGCCAGGTCGCCGTCGGTGCCGGTGTCGAAGGTCGCCACGATCCCGGGGTGCCCGAGGCGGGCGGCGGCCTGCGCCTCGAGGCGGAACCGGGCGACGAAGCTGTCGTCGACGGCGAGGTGCGGGTGCAGGATCTTGACTGCCACCGGGCGGGCGAGCACGTCGTCGTACGCCTCCCACACCTCGGCCATCCCTCCCCGGGCGATCAGCCGGGTGACGCGGTAGCGCCCCACCAGCACGCGGTCGATCAAGGGGAGGGAATCGGGCACGACCCTCGGAGCGTACCCAGCGGGCCGGCCGGCCCGACCTACGGGACGGCGAAGGTGACGCCGATGACCCGGGGTCCGGCGTGGGTGCCGATCACGGCGCCCACGTCGGCCACCACGATGGTGTCGCGGGGGCAGACGTCGGCCAGCATGTCGACGAGGACGTCGATGTCGGGGGCGCCGCCGTGCAGGACGGTGAGGTGCTCCACCGCACCGGCCTCGCGGACCTTGTCGGCCAGGTACCGCAGCGAGCGGCTGCGCGTGCGCTGCTTGGACTCGGCCTCGACCTTGCCCCCCGTCACCTGGATGATCGGCTTGATCGACAGCATGGAGCCGAGCAGGGCCTGGGCGGCGCCGATGCGCCCGCCCTTGCGCAGGTTGTCGAGGGTGTCGAGGGCGGCGAACGTGCGCGTGCGGGGCACCATCGCCTCGGCGCCGGCGGTCACGTCGTCCAGGCCCTTGCCGGCGGCGGCCAGCTCGGCGGCGGCGAGGGCCACCGTGCCCTCCGCCATGCTCACCGCCCTGGAGTCGACGACGCGCACGGCCACGGTGTCGGCGACCGCTTCGGCCGCCAGCCGAGCGGCTTCGTAGGTGGCCGACAGCGCGGAGGAGATGGTGACGCACACGACGCCCTCGGCGCCGTCGGCGGCCGCACGTCGGTACACCTCCTCGAAGGCGCCCGGCGACGGTGCCGCCGTCTCCGGCAGCACCGACGAGTTGGCCAGGCGGGACCAGAACTCGGCGGCCGACAGGTCACGCCGGTCCACCAGCTCCTCGGTGCCGAATCGCACGGTGAGCGGCACCAGCTCGATGCCGTGCTCGGCCGCCATGTCGGCGGGGATGTCGCTGGCGGTATCGGCGACTATCCGGACACCATGCATTGTCAGCTCCTTGGATCCTCAGCTCTTCGCCGTTCTGGCGGTGGCCGTGACCCGCACGTCATACCAGGTCTTGGTCTTGTCCCACTTCTTCAGGACGAGCGACCACGCCTTGCGCATCACCGTGACCCGAAGCCCGCGCTGGTCGACGGTGAAGACCTCGAGGACGACGTCGTTGTCGTCGGCGATCTCCTGGGCCACGGCGCGGGCTCGCTCGACGTCGTTGTGGTCGAGCAGCTCGAGGGCGGCGCTGTCGGCCGCGTCGTGGGCCACGCCGTCGATCTGGGCACGCGCCACCAGGGGCGAACCGATCTCGACCACGAGCAGCCCGACCAGCACGAAGCTGGCGACGATCTTGAACAACCACCCGGTGATCACAACAAGCGCCTCCGCATCGGAAGGAGTGTCGACAGCTCTTGCACGCCAAGTCGCCGGGCGACGAGGAGATAGACGGTAACACCGGCCACGACGCCGCCCCCGGCCCGCAGCAGGGCCGGTCCCGGAAGGGCGGAGAGGGCAGCGACCACGGCACCCATCACCGCGCTGGCCACGGCGACGCGGACCCAGATCTGGACCACGGACGCGATGTCGACAGATCGGGTACGGCGCTGTAGGACGACCAGCGCCGCCGCCGTGCCGATCGTGTACGCCAGCCCGTAGGCGAGGGCCAGGCCCTGGACGCCGAGCGACGGGTACAGGGCGACGGCCAGCACCACGTTGGCGCCGTTCTCCACCAGGTAGAGGAAGAACACGGACCGGGTGTCCTGGACGGCCTGGAAGGCCTTCATGAGGAACAGGAAGGCGCTGAAGCCGGGGAGGCCGATGGCCAGCATGGCGAGCACGTCGGCCGTCGTCGACGCCGACGTCGAGCGGAGGGCACCGTGCTCGAGGGCCACGCCGACGATGGGGCGGGCCAGGCAGAGGTAGCCGACGGCGGCCGGCACCACCACGGCGGCGATGGTGCGGAGGCCGCGGCCCACGTCGCGGCCGTACCCGGTGCGGTCGCCCAGGGCCCAGCGCTCGGCCATGTCGGGCTGCAGCGCCGTCATCACCGACACGGCGAAGACCCCGTGGGGCAGGAGGAAGAACACCTGACCGGCCTGGTAGGCCGCCACGTCGCCCGCCCGCCCGTTGGCCAGCACCAGGACCACCATGAGGGCGGCCTGGTTGGCGGCGACGAACCCGAACGTCCAACCGGAGAGGCGGACGATGGTGCGCACCGCCGGATGGCCCGGCTCCCACACCGGGCGCAGGCGCGGCCCCGCCCGGCGCAGCGCCGGCAGCAGGGCGAGCGCCATGGCGGCCACACCGGCCGTGGTGCCCAGGCCGAGCAGCATGCGCGCACCGACGTCGTGGCGGACGGCGGAGAGCGACACCTCGTCGACCACGTGGGGGAGCGCCAGCAGCACACCGATCACGACGAGGTTGTTGAGCACGGGGGCGAACATCGGCGCCGCGAACCGTCTGCGGGCGTGGAGGATGGCGGTGGTCACGGTGACCATGCCGTACAGCGCCACCTGGGGGGCGAACAGGCGGAGCAGGCTGGTGGCCACGGCGCGCTGCTCGTCGACCGAGGAGGTGTCGTTGCCCAGGGTGTACACGTGCACCAGGAGGGGCGCCAGGAACACGAACAGGGCGGTGACCACCACGAGCACGGCGGCGGCGGCGGTGACGACGGCCGAGATGGCGCGCCAGGCGTCGTCTTCGTCGTGGCCCGGCGCCAGGCGGTCGACGAAGACCGGGACGAGGGTGGCGGACAGCACCCCGCCCAGCACCAGCTCGTAGATGATGTTCGGGGTGATGTTGGCCAGGTTGTAGCTGTCGGTCAGGCGGGTGAACCCGAGGGCGTAGGCGAGCGCCACCAGCCGGGCGAACCCCGTCACGCGGGAGGCGAGCGTGCCTGCCGCCATGACCGCCGTGCTCTGGGCCAGGCTCGGCCGGTGGCCGGGGCCGTCGCCGCCCGTCGGTCGGACGGGCGAGACCCGTGGTCTCACGCGGGCACCAGACGCCGGTTCCGGCGGCCCCGGACGAGGTGGCGCGCCCACCACACGAACAGGAACAGGATGGCGCCGCCGGAGAGCACCACGCCGACTCCGGAGGCCGCGGTCGACCGGACGGTGAAGCGGCTGGTGCCGAGCTCGAGCCCGCCGTCGGGGGACACGAGGCTCACGCGCAACGGGAACGAGCCCGAGGTGCGGGCGCGGACCGAGAACCGCTCGGTGGTGCTGCGCCGCAGGAGGTCGACGTCGCGGACCGACCCATTGGGGAAGTCGAGCTTGTCGCTGGCCACCTTGATCTGCACCTTCAGCGGGTACCCCGTCTTGGACAGCACCGTCACCGGTATCTCACCGGTACGTGCGGTGAGGGTGATGGACCGGTGGCTCGGCACCAGCACCGACGCCGCCTGCGACCGGATCCGCTCGTCGAGGCCCCTAAGGAAGTCGGCGCGCCGGTCGGAGCGGAGGCCCGCGCCTTCGGCCAGCAGGAGCAACTGCTCCATCCGGTCGTCGAGGGCGTTCTCGGGGGCCAGCATGCTGGCGAACCCGACGAGCTGGCGGCGGGCGGCGGCGATGGCGTTGGCCGGGAGCACCTGGGGCGCCGGTGCCGGTGCCAGCCGGCGCACCAGCGGGGCGCCCGTGGCGGTGGTGGCGGGCGGGACCGAGGCGAAGGCGTCGTCCGCCGTGGTGCCGGTCAGGATCGGCGAGCTGGACAGCCCGCTCAGGAGCGAGTCGAGGAACGCCTTGTCGGGCGACCACGAACGGGGTGGGGCCACGACCACGGCGCGCCGGCGGCTGGGCTGGTCCTGGTACACCACGGCCAGGTCGGCCAGCAGCCGGTGGGCGGCGAGGACCGGGTCGTCGGCCGGGGAGAAGTGGTCGACCAGCCCGCCGTCGGCGGCCAGGGCGGCCGGGCGGCGGACGGCACGGGCGTCGACGGCGAAGGGCTGGGTCAGGGTGATGGGCAGCTTGGCGGGCTCGAACGCCCGCTCCGGCAGGACGAGGCGGTCGACCTGCTGCTGGCGGAGCAGGAGGGCGGCCCGCTCGTCGAGGCCGTCCTCGCCCGCCCACGTCCGGGGGTCCGGGCGGGTGCCGAGCGTCTGCTCGATCACCTGGCTGCCGCGGTCGAGCTGGATGGCCACCTCGGATGCCATCCCGGAGCCGGCGAACGACGACAACGAGACCGGGACGAACGTGCCGGCAGCCACCTGACGGCCGGCGACGGCCCGGGCCAGGGTGGCCACGGTCTCCCGGTCCTCGGGGCGCTCGCTCGTGTCGAGCGTGAGGAGCGTCTCGGGGGTGGGCAGGAGCGTCAGCGCCACGCTCGGATACGCCTCCAACGACCTGGCCAGTGCCGCCAGCCCCGAGGCGGTCCGCTCCGGGAGGGCGCGCGTGCCGTCGGGGCGGAGCGTGGGAGGGGCGTGGACGGGCAGGACCAGGGCCACCCCGAGCGGGTACCCGCCCGGCTGCGGCGGCCGGGTGTATACCAGGTGCGTGACGAGCCCGGCCAGGGACTTGCCCCCACCGGTCTCGCGCAGCTCGACCCGGACCGGGTACACGCCGTCGGCGGTCAGCCGGAGGCGGGCCGGGTCGAGGGGCTGGGCGGGATCCTGGGTGGGCAGGCGCACCAGGACGGCTCCGGCCGCATCCACGGCCAGGTCGGCCAGCTTGGTGGGCGGCACCCCGGTGACCGGGTTGCCGCGGGGGCCGTCGTCGAGGGTACGGGTGAACTCCGAGCGGCTGGTCACCCGCCGGTAGACGGCGACGGCCAGCTCGACGTCGGCGGGCGCCTCCGACGTGGTGACGTCGAGGCGCAGGACGAACTCCTCGCCTGCACCCACCCATGGGGTCTGCGAGGCGAGGCGCAGGACGCTCCCGGACTGCTGGGCGGCGGCCGGCGGGGCGACGGGCACGACGAGCCAGCCGCCCGCCACGGCCAGCGTGGCGAGCACGGCCCGTGCGACCCGCCCGGTCAGTCCACGCCGCTTCGCCCGTCGGGCCGTCACAGCTCGATGGCGGCACTGAGCACCGAGAGCCCGGCCGCCTCCCGCCGGAAGCCCAGGCTCTCGTACAGCGCGAGCGCCGCCTGGTTGCCCATCTGGGTGTTCACCACGGCCTGTTCGACGCGCCACCGCCGGAGCCACCGCAGGGCGTCGATGCACAAGGCCCGTCCGAGACCGAGGCGCTGGCGGTCCGGTTCGACGGCGAGGCGCTGGAGGAACCCGCGCCGTCCGGCCCTGCCCGTGACGGCGTAGCCGACGACCAGCCCATCGGCGGCGGCGACGCGGAAGCGGCTGTTCGGCGTGGCGTTCAGCGCTTCCCGCAGGCTGGACTCGTCGATGCGCCAAAAAGCAGGGAAGGCGCGGCCGTCGACGGCCAAAACCCGAGGGTGGTCCTCCGGTCCGGCCCGGCGGAGGGCCGACAGATCGGCCCTGGCCACGTGGCGGAGATCGTGCTCCAGGAGGTGCAGGCGCTCGTGGACCTCGAACCCGGCGCCCAGGAATCCGGCCTGCTCGGCCGGCGACAGTGCGGACGTGATCACGCGCCGGAACCCTCGGGTCGCCAGTTGGTCGAGGCAGCGGCGGACGAACACGGCCGAGGGAAGCGGCGCGTCGGGGAGCGGGCTCAGGTAGGCGATGTCGTGGTCGCCGCGCCACGGGCCAGTGCGCACCCGCTCCCGGCCCCACCGGATCACGTCGACGTTGGCGGCGCTCACTTCATGGTGAGGTTACCGACGATGACCTTCCGGGGGCTGGACGGCCACACTTCTGCTCCAGCCGGGAGCGGCTCGTGCCGATGCGACAAACGATGCTCGATCTGGACGAGTTGCTGCGATACACGGTGGAACACTCAGGATCCGACCTTCACATCAAGGTGGGCTCGCCTCCCCACGTGCGTGTGGACGGCCAGTTGCTGGTGTCGCCGTTCGACTCGGTCACTCCGGCGGACGCCGAGCGAGTGGCCTTCGCCGTGCTGCCGAGGGATCGGGCCGACGAGTTCGAGGCGACCTCCGAGGCCGACTTCGCCCACACCGTGCCCGGTCTGGGCCGTTTCCGCGTCAACGTGTTCCGCCAGCGCGGTTCGGTCGGCCTCGTCTTCCGCCGGGTGCTCCCGGGGATCCCGTCCTTCGACGCTCTCGGCCTCCCGTCGGTGGTGCGCCGCCTGGCCGAGGAGCAGCGCGGCATGGTGCTCGTCACCGGCCCCACGGGGTCGGGGAAGACGACGACCATCTCGGCGATCATCGACCACATCAACACGACACGGTCGTGCAACGTCGTCACGGTGGAGGACCCGATCGAGGTCCTGCACACCGACAAGCGGGCGCTGGTGAACCAGCGGGAGATCGGTACGGACACCCGCGACTACGCCACCGCCATGCGCCGCGTGCTGCGCCAGGACCCGGACGTCATCTTCATCGGCGAGATGCGCGACCCCGAGACGGTGTGGGCGGCCCTGGCGGCGGCCGAGACCGGGCACCTCGTGCTGTCCACCCTGCACACCACCAACGCGGTGGAGACGGTCAACCGGGTGGTGGACTTCTTCCCCCCGTTCCAGCAGAAGCAGGTGCGCCTCTCGCTGGCCTCGTCGCTGAGGGGCGTGGTGAGCCAGCGGCTCCTCGAGCGGGCGGACCGCCAGGGCCGGGTGCCCTCCGTGGAGGTCCTCGTGATGACCGGACGCATCTTCGACCGCATCGTCGACCCCGAGGCCGGGGGCAACGACTCCATCGAGGAGATCATCGCCGACGGCGAGTACTACGGGATGCAGACGTTCGACCAGAGCCTGTTCTCGCTGTTCAAGGCGGGCATGGTCGACCTGCGTAGCGCCATGGCGGCCGCGTCGAACCCCCACGACTTCCGCATCGCGCTGCAGCAGGCCGGGCTCCTGGCCGCCCAGGTCTCCGCGTAGCCCCGGACCGTCCCCGGCCTCC
>DATAIT010000081.1 GCA_036262515.1 Acidimicrobiales bacterium
CAAGCGGCCCTACGGCGCGCCGCCCCGACGCCGCCAAGCGGCCCTACGGCGCGCCGCCCCGACGCCGCCAAGCGGCCCTACGGCGCGCCGCCCCGACGCCGCAGGATCCGTGTCCACCGCCGCCCGTCCCGGAACTCGACCCGTCGGGACCCGCCCGCGGTGCGGAACCCGAGGCTCGGATCGGCGGCCACCGCCGCCGTCACCGCCTCCATCTCACCGGCCAGGTAGCCCCGCTCGGCCCGCAGCGAACGGAGGACGCGGGTGGGATGGAGGCCGAGGCCGGCGGCCAGGTTCCACGCGATCACCATCTCGTCGCTGTCGGTGGTGGAGATCGAGGGCGACCGCAGCCACTCGCGGTACGCGGCGGCGTCGGCGTCGGGCACCGTCCGGTCCACCGGCCCAGTCTCCCATCGGGCTCCGAGCCGGTCGCCACGGCCGGCCACGACTCGAAGTCGCCGGGTCCCACAAAGCCGAATAGAAACCCAACTCCCACCCTGTAGACTTGGTTCGGGGGTTCCTTGCCGGACAAGGGTCAAGGGGACTCGAAGCACCTTCGATACGACACATCGCAGGCGTTGCGCTTCCCTCGCCCCCGGAGACGGCGCCGTCGTCGGCGCCGGGGAGGACGAACGGACATGGCGATGGCGGACGCTGAGGAGAGAGAGGCGGGCGGGAAGCGCGACTATCTGCGGGTTGCAGAAGTCGCCGACCTGTTCCACGTCTCGACGAAGACCGTGGTCCGGTGGGCCACGGAGGGCAAGCTGCCCCACGTGCTCACCTTGGGTGGGCACCGCCGCTTCCCGCGCGCGGACATCGAGCGGGTGGTGGAGGGGCTGCAGCGCGGCGGAGGCTGAGCCAGCCGTCGAAGCTACGTCGAGCCGGCCAGCATGCCGGCTGTCTCCGCGGTGGCGATCACCTCCTGCGCCAGCTCCCACAGCCGGGCGGACCCGGCGGCCATGTGGGCGTTGGCGGTACGGACGCGTGCGGCGGTCACGCCCGCCGTCGTCCACGCGCCCCCACCGGCCGCCAGGTTGAGCAGGAGCGGCTGGAGCCGGTCGATGGCCGCCGCGAAGCGGGCGTCGGGGCTCTGGCGCGCCTCGAACTCGGCCCACAGCGAGCGGAGGGCGGCGGCCTGATCGGTCGGCAGCAGGCCGAAGATGCGCCCCGCTGCCTCGCGCTCGGCGGCGGCGGCGGCCCGCCGCGCCTCGGCGTCGTAGACGAGCACGTCGCCGGTGTCGATCTCGACCACGTCGTGGAGGGCCACCATGGTGAGGACCCGCGCGAGGTCGACGGGCTCGTCGGCGTGCTCGGCCAGGACGATGGCCAGCACGGTCAGGTGCCACATGTGCTCGGCGTCGTTCTCGCGACGGGACCCGTCTGCCAGGGGGTTGTGGCGGACGACGTGCTTCACCCGGTCGATCTCGAGGAGGAACCGCAGCTGGGCGCCGAGGCGGCCGCCGGTTGCGGTGAGGGGGTCGCCGGCATCGCCGGCGACGGCCGGGAACTCCGGCGTCACGTGCTGACGAGCGAGGCGAGGGCCCAGACGGCGGCCACCAGGCCCACGACGATCATGACCACGCTGCGGGTGGGCGGCGCCTTGGCCAGCTCGCCCTCCTTGGGGGTCGCCGGCGGCCGGACGAGCGCCAGCCCGTTCCCCACGACCATGGCGGCACCGAGGGCGAGCACGAGCAGCGGCAGGAGGTCGTCACCGAGGAGCACGGGCCGAATCCCCCCACGCCAGGACAGCGGTCACGCGTCCTACGCTACGCCCGGCCGGCCCTCCGGTCACTCGCGCCGCAGCCGCCACGAGATCCGGCCGAGGGCCGAAACACCGCTCAAGGTGGCCCGGGGCCCGGACGATTGACACAGAGCGCCCCTCCAGACGGCGCTCGGCAAAGGTTGGGCCGGGGACCCTCCCCGGCGGCGCCCCGGCAACCCCGCAGGGGCTGGCCGCACCCCGGCCCTTCCTTTGCCACCTCGCCGTCCCCGTCGGCCGACGGCGCCGGGTCGGCGCGCCGGCCACGGTCGGCCACGGTCGGCCACGAGCTAGAGGCGGGCCATGTTGGCGAACCGGGTGTACTGGTTCAGGAACGCCAGCTGGCACACGCCGGTGGGGCCGTTGCGGTGCTTCGACACGATGATCTCGGCCGTGCCCCGGTCGGGTGACTCGGCGTTGTAGATCTCGTCCCGGTAGAGGAACATCACCACGTCGGCATCCTGCTCGAGGCTGCCGCTCTCCCGGAGGTCGGCCAGCATGGGGCGCTTGTCGGCCCTGGCCTCCAGGCCTCTCGACAGCTGGGACAGGGCCACGACCGGCACCTCCAGCTCGCGGGCGAGGATCTTCAGGCCCCGGCTGATCTCGGACACCTCGACCTGGCGGTTCTCGGCGTTCGAGCGCCCGGTCATGAGCTGGAGGTAGTCGATCACCACCAGCCCGAGCCCCTCCCGGCTCTTGAGCCGGCGGGCCTTGGCCCGGATGTCCATGATGGTGAGGTTGGGGTTGTCGTCGACGAAGATGGGCGCCTCGCCGAGGCGGCCGATGGCGTGGCTGATCTTGGGCCAGTCGGTCTCGAGCAGGCGCCCGTTGCGCATCCGGGTGGCGTCGACGCGGGCCTCGGCACACAGCAGGCGCTGAGTGATCTCGTGGTGGCTCATCTCGAGCGAGAACATGAGCACCGGGGTCCGGGCATCCATGGCGGCGTGGGCCACGATGCCCAGGGCGAAGCTGGTCTTGCCCATGGACGGCCGGGCCCCGAGGATGACGAGGTTCGACGGCTGGAGGCCGGCCAGGCGGTCGTCGAGGTCGGTGTAGCCGGTGGGGATGCCGGTGATCGACTCCCCCCGCTCGTAGAGGGCTTCGAGGTGGTCGAGGCTCTTCTCCAGCAGCTCGCGCAGCGGGGCCATGGTGTCGGCCACGCGCCGCTGGCCCAGCTGGAACACGAGGGTCTCCGCCTTGTCGACCGCCGCCGCCACGTCGTCGGGCATCTCGTAGCCCAGCTCGGCGATCTCGGAGGCCACGCCGATGAGGCGGCGCAGCAGGGCGTGCTCCTCGACGATGCGGGCGTAGCGGGGCGCGTTTCCGATGGCCGGCGTGTTGGCCTGGAGGGAGATGAGCACAGGCGGCCCGCCGATGGCCTCCAGCAGGCCGGCCCGGCGCAGCTCGTCGGCCACCGTGACCGGATCGGCCGGCTCGCCCTGAGCGTAGAGCGACGTGACGGCGTCGAACACGTGCCCGTGGGCCGGCTTGTAGAAGTCGTCGCTGCCGCAGATCTGGACGGCCTCGACGATGGCGTCGCGCGACAGCAGCATGGCCCCGAGAAGGGACTCCTCGGCGTGCAGGTCGTGGGGAACCACCCGCCGTGGCCCCGGGCTCTGGCTACGCCGAGCATCGTCGATCGAGCGGACCATCAGTCAGGACATCAGAGCCCGAACGGCCTGGGGATCGGTAGGGGCGCTTCCCGCTCGTTGCTGTGGATTCACCGTGGATCACCCTCCTGTTCACCCACAGGGGAACACCAGTTCGCCCCCGTGAGGGAGCCTACGCCAGAGGGTGTGACACCCTCGGGCGTTCAGGAGGATGCGGGATCAGCGGTCGGCGACGACTTCGACGTTGAGGCGGAACTCCACGTCGGTGTGCAGCTTCACCGGGACCTCGTGCGAGCCGAGCGCCTTGATCGGTTCGTCGATGTGCAGGCGCCGCCGGTCGAGCTCGACCCCGGACTGGGCGGTGACGGCGTCGGCCACGTCGGCCGCGGTGACGGAACCGAAGAGCCTGCCCTCCGGCCCGGCCCGCGCCGGGATCTTGATGACCAGCGGCACCAGCCGGCGGGCGACGGCCTCGGCACCCTCGCGGTCCCTCGCGTCCTTGACGTCGCGCGAGCGCCGCATGGCGTCGGCCTGCGCTTGCACCCCCGGCGTGGCCAGGATGGCCCTGCCCTTGGGAACGAGGAAGTTGCGGGCGAACCCGTCGGCCACGTCGAGGACGTCGCCCTTCTTGCCCACGCCGTCGACGTCGGTTCGCAGCACGACGCGCACCTACGCCTCCGCCAGATCGTCGTCGCCGACGGCGCCGAGGTCGACATCGGCGGCGCCGTCGGGAGCTTCGGCGCCGTCGGACGCGCCGTCGGCGTCGGCCTCACGACCCGGAGGAGGACCTGACGGCCTCGGAGGTGCGCCGTCACGAGGCGGCATGGGGCCCCGTGGGCCGCTCCCGCCGCGACCGCCGCCGCCCCGGCCGCCGGTGCGCTCGGTGACAGTGCGCTGGGTGTACGGGAGCAGGGCCAGCTCACGGGCCGTCTTGATGGCCACGGCCACCTCGCGCTGGTGCTGGGTGCAGTTCCCGGTGACCCGCCGGGCCCGGATCTTCCCCCGGTCGGACATGAAGCGGCGGAGGATGTTGACCTCCTTGTAGTCCACCCACGCGATGTGCTCGGTGCAGAAGATGCACACCTTCTTCTTGCCGCCACGACGACCCTCCCGCGGCGCGCGCTTGGTGCCGCGATCGCGGTCGTTGTTCCGTGCCATCTAGAAGGGCTCCTCGTCGAACTGGCCGTACGGCGGTGCGGACTGGCCCCGGTTCGCTCCGGCAGGGGCCTGGTTCGGGGCCGGACGGCCACCGGACGGGCCGTTGGCGTAGCCGCCCGAGGGACCGCCGGACTGGCCGCCACCCTCCCCAGGCGAGCGGCGCTCGTTCTTGGTGACGACCGCCGTGGCCCACCGCAGGCTGGGGCCGATCTCGTCGGCCACGACCTCGATCTTGGACCGCTTCTCGCCCTCCTGGTTGTCCCACGAGCGCTGCTCGAGACGGCCGGTGACGAGCACGCGGGAGCCCTTGGTGAGCGACTCGCTGGCGTTCTCCGCCATCTCGCGCCAGCACACCACGTCGAAGAAGGACACGGCCTCCTGCCACTCGCCGCTCTGGCGGTCCTGCCAGCGGCGGTTCACGGCCAGGCCGAACGAGGCGGTGGCCTGGCCGCTCGGGGTGAAGCGCAGCTCGGGATCGCGGGTGACGTTGCCGACCAATGTGACGCTGTTGCCGCTCATGTTCCTAGCTCTCTTTCGCGCTCGGCCCGTCGGGACCGGTACCGCTGGATGCAGTGGCGGCCGCCACCGGGCGCTTGGCCCGGGTGGCCGCGAGAGGCAGGCGGATCACCTTGTGCCGGACGACGCCGTCGGCGAGGGTGAGCATGCGGCTCACCTCGTCCATGGCCGCCGGCTCGGCCGACGCCTCCAGGAGGACGTAGTAGCCCTCCCAACGGTGGTGCAGCTCGTAGGCGAACCGGCGCTTGCCCCACCGGTCGACGCGCCCGGGGTTGCCGCCGCTGGACGAGATGATGCCCGTCGCCCGGTCGATCGTGGCTCGGATGGAATCCTCTTCCAGGGCAGGATCGAGGATGACCATGACTTCGTAGGGCCGCAAGGGCCGCTCCTCCCTCTGGACCCGGCGCCCGTGCGCTCGGGGCCCCGGCGGACCCGGGGCAGGGTTGGTACGTGGTGCGGCGTCATCGTAGTCGACCGGCCTCGTCCGTCCATCGCCCACCAGTATCGACCCGGGGTGTGACAGCGTCCGGGCCTCACCGTCACCGCCGGCAGGCGCCGCCCACGGTGAGCATCGAGCCCTGGCCGATCCCGAGGCGATCCAGTCCACCCTTGAGGACCTCGACGGCCAGTCGGTACGGCCCGGCCGGCGTGTAGGTGGGGCAGCCGTCCTGGTCGGGGCACGACGCCATGTCGGTCGACGACACGAAGCGGCCGTCCGCCCCGAACCAGGCGATGCTGAGGTCCACCGGCACGTCGCGCATGTAGAAGCCCCCCGCGCTGTCGGTGTCGAAGCGGAACACCATGGCGTCGTAGCCGGCGAGATCACGGCGGCCCATGAGGCCCTTGGCCCGCTGCTGCTCGGTGTCGGCCAAGAGGGCGCAGTACTGCCCGGCGCTCGTCGCCGTGGCCGCTCCCGTCACCTTGAAGGCCACCTCCCCGAAGCCGGGGAGACCACGGAGGTGCGGGTCGGCGGGGCCGTTGGCGCCCACCGTGAGAAAGGCGCCGAGACCGAGCACGGCCACCACGATCACCGCCCACCCGAGCGCCTTGCGGCTGTCGGCGAGGGTCCGCCGCTTCGAGTGGGCGCCGCTCATCGGCTGGCCCGGCACTTCCAGGGTTGGCTCGCCTGCCGCCCGCTCACGCCGTCTTGCTAGCACCTCGCGCCAGGCCGAGGGCGGCGCCGGCCTCCTCGCCCAGCTGGTAGCTCTCGGCCTCGGTGGGGAAGCGCCCGGCCCGCACGTCGGCCGCGAACGCCGAGATGGCGGCCACGCCGTCGGCCTTGAGGTTGGCGTACCGGCGCACGAATCGAGGCAGCACCCGGTCCTCGAGACCCACGGCGTCGTGGAAGACGAGCACCTGGCCGTCGCACGACGGCCCGGCACCGATGCCGATGGTGGGCACGTCCACGGCTTCGGTGACCAGCCCGGCGACCGGAGCGGGCACGCCCTCGAGCACGATGGCGAAGCACCCCGCCGCCTCGAGCGACCTGGCGTCCTCCACCAGCGCGCCGGCGGCGGCGGCGTCCCTCCCCTGGACCTTGTACCCGCCGTGGGCGTGGACCGACTGCGGCGTGAGGCCGAGATGGCCCATCACCGGGATCTCGGCCGCCACCAGGGCGGCCACCATGGGCAGGCGCTTGCGGCCCCCCTCCAGCTTCACGGCCTCGGCTCCCGCTCGCACCAGCCGGCCGGCGTTGCGCACGGTGTCCTCAGTGCTCAGGTGGTAGCTGAGCCACGGCAGGTCGGCGACCACCAGGGCGCGCGGACGGGCCCGGGCCACCGCCGCCGTGTGGTGCGCCATGTCGTCGACGGACACGTGGAGGGTGTCGTCGTAGCCGAGGACCACCATGGCCACCGAGTCGCCGACGAGGATGATGTCGACACCCGCCTCGTCGGCGATGCGGGCCGTCGGCGCGTCGTAGGCGGTCACCATCACCAGGGGGGGTGCGCCGCCACCGCCCTCGTCGCGACGCACCTTGCGGGCGCGCACGGCTGGCACGGTGACGCCGGTGGACCTGGTGGCCGTCATGCGGTCTCCTTTCCGTCCAGCGCCACGAGGGCTGCCGGCGGAGAGCTGGTCCCATGGTAGAGCCTCGCGGCACGAGGTCGGCGTCACGTCGGGGCTCACCCGGAGCCGATCCCGAGCAGCCCGGTGGACGCCGTCGTCGGCGGCGCCGTGGTGGGCACGGGTTGCGCCACGGTCGCCGGCGCCGGTGACGGCGCCGGTCCGGCCTGGCCGGTGACCGGCGTCGTGGCGGGCGGCACGGACGTCGGCGCGGTCGTGGTGGGGAGGCGGACTCCGGAGGGCGGTTTCACGATCTTGCCCCGGCCCGGGTCCGCAGGCGCGAACGAGCCCGTGTCGATCCCCTTCGTCGCCGCCTGCATGAAGCGCCGGAACAGCACGGCGGGAAAGGACCCGCCGTTGACCTTGCGACCCCGGACGTTGTCCATCTTGTGGACGTTGCCCTCCGCGAACCCCATCCACACGGCGGCGGTGAGCCGCGGGGTGTACCCCACGAACCATGCGTCGCCGAAGTCCTGGGTGGTGCCGGTCTTGCCGGCCACCGGCTTGCCGATCCTGGCCGCCGTGCCCGATCCCTCGGTGACGACCTTCTGCAGGGCCAGGTTCACCACGTCGGCCTGCGACTGGTCGAGCACCCGCGTGCGGGCGGGCGGTCGCGGGGGACGCAGCACCCGGCCGTCGGCCGTGGCGACCTGCACGATCACGCTCGGCTCGACCCGCACGCCGCGGTTGGCGAAGGTGGAGAAGGCTTCCGCCATCTCCAGCACCGACACCTCCGAGGTCCCGAGAGCCAGGGAGATGTTGTCCACCAGGTCGGACGCGATGCCGGCGTCGTGCGCCATTTTCACCACCTTGGCCGGGCCGATGGCCTTGATCAGCTGCGCGTACACCGTGTTGACGGAGTTGCGAGTGGCGTCGAGCAGGCTCACCGAGTCGCCGAAGTCGGCGTCCTCGAAGTTCTTGACCACGTAGTCCTTCCCCTGGTTGGCCTTCGGGAAAGTGATCTCGGGCGGGCCGGTTAGGGTGGACTGGGCGCTATAGCCGTCGCGGAGGGCCGCAGCGAGGACGAACGGCTTGAACGTCGAGCCGGGCTGGCGGCCCGTGCCCCCGCCGTCGCGACCGACGGCCAGGTTCACCTTGGCGAACGGGTCGGCTGCCGTCCAGTCCCGCCCGCCCACCATGGCCTTCACCCGGCCCTGGTCGTCCACGGCCACGAGGGCGCCGGCGGGGTCGCCCGGCTTGTCGAGGAAGCCGTAGACCGCGTCGTACGCCTGCTCCTGCATGCCGAGGTCGAGCGTGGTGGTGACCCGCAAGCCCCCGGAGTACAGCGCGGTGCGGCCGTAGGTGGCCTCGAGCTGGCTGCGCACGAACTCCACGAAGTACTGGGTCCCCTTGTCCGGGCGGGCGAACGTCGTCTCCGCCTTGCCCCTCGCCACCACGTAGGCCGACACCGGCTCCCGTTCCGCCGCCCGGCGCGCCGCGCCGTCGATGACGCCCGTCTTCTCCATGGCGTCGAGGATCCTGGTGCGGCGGGCGGCGGCGGCGGCCGGGGCCTTGGCCGCGTCGGCCGCCTCGGGGGAGCGGATGAGCCCGGCCAGATAGGCGGCCTCCCGCAGGCCGAGCTCGCCGACGTCCTTTCCGAAGTACGACCGCGCCGCCGCCTGCACGCCGTAGGCGCCCCGGCCCAGGTAGATCGTGTTGAGGTACCGCTCCAGGATCTCGGCCTTGTCGTACCGGCGCTCCAGCTTCACCGCTAGCACCGCCTCCTTGAGCTTGCGGAGGAACGTGCGCTCGTGGCTGAGATAGACGTTCTTGACGTACTGCTGGGTGATGGTGGAACCGCCCTGGAGCGGCTTTCCCCGGAGGTCGGCCCACGTCGCCCGGGCGATGCCCACCGGGTCGATCCCCGGGTGGTCGTAGAACTCCCGGTCCTCGGCGGCCAGCACGGCGTCGACGACCACGTCCGGCACCTGGTCGAGATGCACCGACACCCGGTTCTCGCCGTCGTCGAGCGACGCCAGCCGCGTCCCCTTGGCGTCGAGGATGAGGGTGGTCTGGTCCTGGGGGACCTCGGGCGGCAGGGGCACGCGCACGAGGAGATAGGCCGACCCGGACAGCGTCGTGAACACCAGCAGGGTGGCCATGAACAGCAGCCGCCGGTACCGCCACACCCGGCTGCGGCGGGGAGCATCGGGTCGGCGGGCTGGGGGAGAAGGCGTGGGCATGGCGGGCGGGCTGACCCGGATCCGTCGGGTCGGCCGGACGGGGCAGATTACCGCCCGTCCCCTTCTTCGGGCCGGCCGGGCGGGGGGGCCGGCCACCGGTCGGCAGCCATGGCCAGAACGGCGGCCAGCGCGCCTGCGGCCAGGGCGACCGCAGACCCTCGGTCGTAGTCGGCGATCCCCCCGGCGCCCGCCCAGGCCCAGGTCCCCGGGGCCAGGACCAACCATCCCGCCAACACAAGAGCCGGGGCCGACTCCAGCGCCGGGCGCGCCGGCGGCTCCGGGCGCGGGACGCCTGCTCCCGCGGCCGCGCGGGCCAGGCCGGCGGCCGCCACGGCGGCGGCGACGGCGACAGCGGCGGCGGAGCCGCTCCTGCCGGCCGGCACGACCCCGGCGGCCAGCGCAGCGGCGCCGGGAAGCCCGAGGAGGGCGGCGGCGCCCGGGTGCTCCACCACCACCGGGGCGAGCACGGCAGCGGCGGCCAGCAGCGGTGCCACCGGGCCGAGGTCGCCGGAGGAGGCGGCGGCCACGGCGAGCCCGGCGAGGGCGAGGGCCGGGCGGGTGGGCGCAGCCCACGCCGCCGCCACCGCCACCGCGCCCCCGACGACGACGCCGGCCGGGTCGGGAACGTGCGCGACCACCGGGAGGGCCACGGCCATGGCCGGCACGGCGAGGGCCCACGCCCGGGGAGGGCCGATGGCGGCCGCCACGACCAGGACGGCGGCGCCGGCGAGGGCCAGCCCGAGGGCGGCCGGATGCTCGGCCGGCACGACCCACCGACCCTCGCCGGCCCGCTCCACCAGCAGGCCGGCGGCGAGCAACCCGCAGCCGCACGCCACGGCGGCGGCGCCGAGCGCCGAGGGAGGCGGGCCGGCGCCGGCAGGGCGGGCGAACCGGCGCCGCGCCGCCCGGCCCCAGCTGCCCCCGAGGACGACGGCTTCGGCACCCGCCAGCAGCACGAGGATGGCGGCCAGGACGGCGGTGCTCGCCCCCCGGGCCGCCGCCACCGCGGCCGGCACGATCAGCAGGAGCACCCCAGCCGTCTGGAGCGCCTCGAGGGACCGGGGCCGCCACCCCGCACCGATCAGCGCCGCCGCGGCTGCGGCGGCCGCCGCGCCGGCGGCCGTGGTCGTCACCGGTGCTGATCCACCTCCGCCCAGGGCGACGGCGACCCACGCCGCCGTCACCAGCGCGACCAGCGCCGTCCAGGCCGGGCCGGCCGACGTCACGACGCCACGGCCAGAGCCAGCGACACACAGGCCAGGGCGACGCCGGCGCGACGGGCCGGGTGCGCGGCCGACCGGCGCGCCGCCGCTGCGGCCAGTGAGGCGCCGGCGGCCGAGGCCACCACGCGCAGGGCGACGTCGGCCGGCCGCCCCGGCCCCGGCCCGGCCAGCCCGGCCGCCGCGACCACCCCGAAGGCGACGGCGGGCCACCCCCGGGGTGCCGCCACGACGAGGGCGGCGGCCCCGCCCCACGACGACGCGACGGCGGCGACGGAGCCGGTGGTGGCGGCCGGACCGAGGACGGCCTGGGCGCCGGCCACCGCGTCCAACGACGTCGTCCCCCAGCGCACGGCGAAGGCGAGCACGGCCGCGGCGGCAACCGCGGCGACCGCCAGATCGGCGGCGGCGAGGCCGAGCAACGCAGCGAGCAGTACGACGTCGCCGGACGACGTGGCGGCCACGGCCACGGCGGCGACCGCGGCGACCTGCCGGCAGGAGGCGCGCCGGCGAGCCGTCAGCTGGAGGAGGTCCGCCGCCTCCGGCCCGCCGAGTAGGTGCGCGCCAGGTGGTTCCATGCGCAGGCCGGGCACACCTCGACGACGTAGCAGGCCACGTCGCCCGCCCGGCGGGTGAGCTTGGCCAGCTCGGCGCCACCGGCGAAGGCGGCGCCACCGGGTGGGAGGCGGGGACCGAAGGCGTACGAGACGTGCACGAGCGTGGGCTCCTCGCAGATCGGGCACGGCTGGCCCGCAGGGGTGCCCATCCCGTTGGCGGTGCGGAGCAGCTCCGGGTGGGCGTCGCAGACGTCGAGCCGCGACAGCCGGCCCCGCCGGAACTCCTTGACGATGGCGTTCTTGGCCAGCCGGTAGTCGATCTGGCCCGGAGCGGCGGCGGCGCCGGGTGCGCCGCGCAGTGTCTCGGGCCGGAAGCTCACGGAAGGTAAGGGTAGCCCTGGCCGGCTGCGTCCCCTGTCGCTGCGGCCGGCCCCTGGCCGTCGGCCGGCCCGGCGGCCGTGGGCGCCCGAACGCCTCACAGCTCGCTATACTGAGGTCTGATATATCGGAGCGATACATCGGGAGGAGGACGACGTGCTCGAGCTGGCCATCCTGGGACTCCTCAAGGAACAGGAGCTCCACGGGTACGAGCTGAAGAAGCGCCTGTGCGACACGCTCGGCCCCCTGTCGAGCGTGTCGTTCGGATCGCTGTATCCGGCGTTGGCCAAGCTGGAGGCGGCGGGCGCGGTCAAGGCGGTGGAGGCGAACGTGGCGGCGCCGTTCGCCCCCGTGCCGATGACGGGTTCGATCGGTGGCGAGCTGGCCGCCTTCCGGGCCCGCCGGGCGGCCACCCGGGGCACCCGTGGCGCCCGCGGCAAGAAGGTCTACGGCATCACCGAACGGGGAGAGCGGCTGTTCGCCGAGCTCCTCGAGGCGGACACGACGGGCGACGACGACCGGGGCTTCCCGCTCCGCCTGGCCTTCGCCCGCTATCTCCCTGCCGACGCCCGGCTCGGTCTCTTCGAGCGCCGCCGGGCGCTGCTGGTCGAGCGGCTGGCCAAGGCCCGGGGCAGCATCCGGGCCGGCCGCGAGCGCCTCGACAACTACACACGCTCCCTCTTGGAGCACGGAACCGAGGCCACGGAGCGAGACATCTCCTGGCTCGACAAGCTCATCGCCGCCGAGCGGCAGGAGGATCACCCATGAAGAAGACCGTCAAGGTCGCCATCGCCGGCGTCGGCAACTGCGCCAGCTCGCTCGTCCAGGGCGTCGAGTACTACCGCAACGCCGATCCGGCCGACACGGTGCCCGGCCTCATGCACGTCTCCCTCGGCGGATACCACGTGGGCGACGTCGAGTTCGTCGCCGCCTTCGACGTCGACGCCGCCAAGGTCGGGCTCGACCTGGGCAAGGCCGTGTTCTCCGGCCAGAACAACACCATCCGGTTCGCATCGGTCGGCGAGCTCGGCATCACGGTGCAGCGCGGGCCGACCTTCGACGGGCTGGGCAAGTACTACCGGGCCACCGTCGAGGAGTCGCCGGCCGAGCCGGTCGACATCGCAGAGGCGCTCCGCGCGTCGGGGGCCGACGTGCTCGTGGCCTACCTGCCGGTCGGGTCGGAGGTCGCCCAGAAGCACTACGCCCAGTCGTGCATCGACGCCCGGGTGGCCTTCGTCAACGCCATCCCCGTGTTCATCGCCAGCGACCCCGAGTGGGCCCGCCGCTTCACCGACGCGGGGGTGCCCATCGTAGGCGACGACATCAAGAGCCAGGTGGGGGCGACCATCGTCCACCGCATGCTGGCCCGCCTGTTCGAGGACCGCGGCATGGTGCTCGACCGCACCTACCAGCTCAACGTGGGCGGCAACATGGACTTCAAGAACATGCTGGAACGCGAGCGGCTCGAATCCAAGAAGGTGTCCAAGACCCAGGCCGTCACGTCGCAGATCGACAATGGCATCGCCGCCGACGACGTCCACATCGGCCCCTCGGATCATGTGGCCTGGCTGGAGGACCGCAAGTGGGCCTACATCCGACTCGAGGGCCGCAACTTCGGCGACGTCCCCCTCAACGTCGAGCTCAAGCTCGAGGTGTGGGACTCGCCCAACTCGGCCGGGGTCATCATCGACGCCGTGCGCTGCGCCAAGCTCGCCCTCGACCGCGGCATCGGCGGCCCGCTCGAGGGACCGTCGGCCTACTTCATGAAGTCGCCCCCGGTGCAGCACCGGGACGAGGAGGCCCACCGCATGGTGGAGGACTTCGCCGCCGGCTCCTGAACCGGCGGCCGCCGCCCGGCGCCCTGCCGGCCGGACCGGGTCCCCTAGTGGACCTCCACCAGCAGGGCGCGGTGGTCGCTCACCGGAGCAGCGTCGAGGACCTCGACCGACGCGACGTCGAAGCCCTCGCTGAGGAAGTGGTCGATGCGGTGGTGCGGCTCGGCTGCGGGGAACGTCGGGGTGACAGCGGACGCCAGCGCGTAGGCCCTGTGCTGGATGGCGGGCACGATCTGCTCGGGCTTCAGGTTGAGGTCGCCGATCAGCACACGGGGCACGTGGCACTTGCGCAGGGCCACCAGCACGGCCTCCAGCTGGGGAGCCGCTTCCTCCGGGTGCACCGACAGGTGGGCGGCGGCCACCGTGAAGACCCGGTCGTCGACGATCACGTCGGCCAGGACGAAGCTGCGGGGCTCGTGGTCATGGCTGTGACGCGGCAACGGCACCGTCTCGATCTGGTCGATGATGCCCCGCACGAACAGGGCGTTGCCGTACTGCCCCCGCAGCCCGAGCTTGCGCGCCACGCCGAAGTAGCCGGCCATGCCGGTCGCCTGGGCCACGGCCTTGGCCTGGTCGACGCCGCCCGACCGGTGGGCCCGCACGTCGACCTCCTGGAGGGCGAGCACGTCCGCGTGCAGCGATGCGCAGTACCGGGCCAGCGCGTCGGTGTCGACGGCGCCGGCCGGGGTGAGCCCGTGGTGGGTGTTGAAGCTGACGATCCTCATGGATGCCTCCGACGTGTAGCAACATTCTCCCTGTGCCCGCCGACAACGCCGCCGCCTGGGATCAGGCGGCAGCCGCCTACCTGGCCGGCGCCCAGCTGCCCACCGATGTCGCCCACTACGGGCCCGACATCGGTACCGAAGCCGACTTCCGGCTGCTCGGCGACCTGAAGGGCAAGCGCGTCCTCGAGCTCGGGTGCGGCGCCGCGCAGAACTCGATCGCCTTCGCCAAGCAGGGCGCCATCGCCATCGGCGTGGACCTGTCGGCCGAGATGCTGGGCCATGCCCGGCGCCTGGCCGACCAGGAGGACGTGCGCGTCGAGCTTCGCCAGGGCGACATGGCCGATCTCGCCTTCGTGCGGGCCGAGTCGGTCGACCTCGTCTTCAGCGCCTGTGCCTTCGGCTTCGTGGACGACCTGAGCCGCGTGTTCCGCCAAGTGCATCGGGTGCTGCGCACGGGCGCGCCGCTGGTGTTCAGCACGGCCCACCCTGCGTACCACCTCATCGACGGCCGCCACGCGGATCAACCTCTACTCGTTCGTCGCTCCTACTTCGACACGGAGCCGATGGAAAGCGAGCGTTTCGGAACGACTTTCACGATGTACCACCACACCATCGCCGAGCTCCACACCGCCCTGGTGCGGGCCAGCTTCTCGGTGGACACCCTCCTCGAGCCGGGGCCGACCACCAGCGGGCCGCGGAGCCGCGACTGGCAGGAGGCGTTCCGCTACGTCCCCCGGGTCCTCATCGTGCGAGCCCGCAAGGAAGGCAACTAGTCCCACGGCGGTACCGTCCCGGGATGGGTGGGCGGCTGGTGCTGTGGGACGTGGACGGAACCCTGTTGCGGACGAACGGAGTGGCGCAGCGCGCCTTCGACGTCGCCGCCGAACATGTGCTGGGCCGTCCGGTGGGGGCCCACGAGGTGCGGATGAGCGGAAAGACGGATCCGCTCATCGCCCTGGAGATCCTCGTCTTCGCCGGTGTCGACGACGACGAGGCCCGCCGGCTGGTGCCCGACGTCCTGGCCCGGCTGGAGGCCGAGCTGGCCGATGCCAAGGACCTCGTGCGTGACCAGGGTTACGTGCTCCCCGGAGTCGCAGCCGTGCTGGCCGAGCTCCACGAGGACGTCGACGTCGTGCAATCGGTGCTCACCGGCAACACGGCCGCCAACGCCACCCTGAAGCTCCAGGCGTTCGAGCTGGACCGCTGGATCGACGTCGAGGTGGGCGCCTTCGGCAGCGACCGCCACGACCGCGAGGAGCTGGTGCCCGTGGCCCTGGAACGGGTGGCGCGGTTGCGGGGCCGCACCCTGTCTGCGGGCGACGTCTGGGTCGTCGGCGACACCCCGCGCGACCTCGCCTGCGCCCGGGCCGGCGGCGCCCGCTGCGCCCTGGTCGCCACCGGCCAGTTCGGTCTCGACCAGCTCCGGGCGCTCGGTGCCGACGAGGTCTTCGCCGACCTCGCCGACTCGGCCGCCGTCGCCCGCCTGCTCCGGACCTGAGAAGGTCAGGTCTTGTGCTCCGCCCACCACTCGTCGAGGCGGCGGAGGGCCTCCTCCTCGCCCAGCGGGCCCTCCTCGATGCGGGTCTCGAGGAGGAAGGCGAGGGCCTTGCCCACCACGGGGCCGGGCGCGATGCCGAGGTGCTCCATGACCCGTTGGCCGTCGATGTCGGGCCGCAGGGCCTTGAGCTCCTCCTCGGCCTCGAGGCGTTTGATGCGCTCCTCGAGCTCGTCCATCCGGCGGGCCAGGCCGCGCGCCTTGGCGACGTTGCGCGTGGTGCAGTCGCAGCGCGTGAGCTCGTTGAGCGCCTCGAGGAGCGGGCCGGCGTCGCGCACGTAGCGGCGGACGGCGCTGTCGGTCCACCCACCGTCGCCGTCCCGGTAACCGTGGAAGCGAAGGTGCAGCTCCACGAGGCGGGTGACGGCGGCCACGTCGTCGTTGGGGTACCGGAGGGCCCGCATCCGGTCACGCGTCATGCGCGCGCCGACGATCTCGTGATGGTGGAAGGACACGCCGCCCGGGCCGAAGGCCCGAGTCCGCGGCTTGCCGATGTCGTGGAACAGGGCGGCCAGGCGCACCAGGCGGTGGGCCGGGTCGACCTTCTGCACGACGGCGAAGGTGTGCTCCAGCACGTCCTTGTGGCGGTGGACGGGATCCTGCTGGAGGGCCAGCGCGGCCAGCTCGGGGAGGAAGTGGTCGGCCAGTCCGGTGGCCAGGAGGAACCGCAGCCCTTCCGTCGGGTCCTCGGCGGTGACGAGCTTGTCGAGCTCGACGCGGATCCGCTCGGCCGAGACGATGGCCAGGCGCTCGCGCAGCTCAACGACGGCCGTGGTGATGCCCGGATCGGGGAGGAGATGGAACTGGGCGATGAAGCGGGCGGCGCGCAGCATCCGCAGCGGGTCGTCGGTGAACGACTCCTCAGGGGCCAGGGGCGTTCGCAGCCGGCGGTCGTGCAGGTGGGCGGCTCCGCCGAACGGATCGATCAGCTCCAGGTCGGGCAGGCGCAGCGCCATGGCGTTGACCGTGAAGTCGCGCCGCGACAGGTCGACCTCGACGCCGTCGGCGAACGCGACCTCGGGCTTGCGCGACTCCGGCACGTAGGCCTCGGCCCGATGGGTGGTGATCTCGAACGTCCGGCCGTCCCTGGTCGCGCCGATGGTGCCGAAACGCTCGCCCTGGAGCCACACGGCGTCGGCCAGCGGCCCGACGACCCGCTTGATCTCCTCCGGCCGGGCGTCGGTGGTGAGGTCGACGTCGTGGTCGGGCGCCAGCCGGTCGAGCAGCGCGTCTCGGACCACCCCGCCGACGAGGTACAGCCGGTGCCCCGCCGCCTCGAACGGCCCGGCCAGCCACGACGTCTCGTCCAGCAGTGGCCGGAACCGCTCGGGTATCACCCGTGCGAGGGTAGTGGGCAGCCCTCGGGCGGGCGGCTGGGTTTCGGGCGTCCCCGGACGCCCCCGGGAGGCCGGGGACGGTCCGGGGCTACGCGGAGACCTGGGCGGCCAGGAGCCCGGCCTGCTGCAGCGCGATGCGGAAGTCGTGGGGGTTCGACGCGGCCGCCATGGCGCTACGCAGGTCGACCATGCCCGCCTTGAACAGCG
>DATAIT010000082.1 GCA_036262515.1 Acidimicrobiales bacterium
GTCTGCAGCAGCCGGGAGAAGGCTTCCTCGGAGACGCCTTCGGGGAGCGAGAACGTCACCCCTCTTCCTCCTCGGACCATCGCACCAGCCAAGCTACCAACCGGTCGGCCGCCTCCGGATCCGGGAGATCCTCCACCGTGACCTTGAGCCAACCGATGGCGGCCGACACGGCCAGCGCCTGCTCGGGAGCGACCCGGGCGTCCGCCTCCAGGGTAGCCACCGCCCGACCCACGGCCCGCCGGAGCAGCTGGGACAGCACGTCGTCGACGTCGGCGGTGGCCTCCTCGACGGCCAGCCGCTGGAGGAGGTCGGCCGTCCCGGGATCGGCGGCCGCGATGGCGTCGTGCACCGTTGCCGACTCGGCCACCGCCTCGTAGACGGCGCCGTTGCGCTCGTCGGCGAACAGCACCGGGTGCAGGCGGCCGACGACGTCGTCGCGTCGGTGCACGGCCAGGCGCAGCGCTTCCAGCTCGGGCCCACCGGGATCCCGCCGGGGGGCCGTCGCCGCCGGGCGGGCGCTTCCACCCCGACCGCCGGTCGCCCCCCGTCGGAGGCGCTCGGCGTCGATCCGGCACCGGTCGGCCACCTCCATCAGGTACTGGTCGCGCACCAGGTCGCTCGGGTGCTCGCGGATGACCGCCAGCGCCGACTCGGCAGCCCTGGCCCGGCCCTCCGGCGAGCGCAGGTCCGCCGTCCCCAGCACCCGCTCGACCCGGAAGCGGAGGAACGGCGTGGCCTGGTCGACGGAGGCACGCAGCCGGTCAGGGTCCTGCCGGGCCAGGTCGCCCGGATCCGAGCCGGCCGGCAGGGCGGCGACGAACAGGTCGACCTCGTAACGCCGCTCCCACTCGTAGAACCGCTCGGCCGCCGCCTGCCCGGCGGCGTCGGCGTCGTAGGCCAGCACGATGCGGCGGGCGAAGTTCTTGAGCATCCGGAAGTGCTCGTCGGCCAGGGCCGTCCCGCACGTGGCCACCGCCCTCGGTACGCCGGCACCGAAGAACCCGATGACGTCGGTGTAGCCCTCGCACACGACGACCTCGCCCGTGGTCACGACCTCACTCTTGGCCCAGTTCAGCGCGTAGAGCGTGCGGCTCTTCGAGTAGATGGGGGTCTCCGGCGAGTTCTTGTACTTCGGCCCGTCGGCGTCGGGCAGCTTGCGCCCGCCGAAGGCGACCGCCTTGCCGGCGGCGTCGAAGATCGGGAACAGGACCCGGGCCCGAAAGCTGTCCTGCTGGCGGTTCCGGCTGTTGACGAACCCCAGCCCGGTGTCCTTCAGGACGTCGTCCGGCAGGCGGAGCGCCTTGGCCAGGGCGTCCCAGTCGTCAGGGGCCCATCCCATGCGGAAGGCCCGCACCACGTCGCCGTCGTAGCCACGCGACCGCAGGTACGCCCGCGCCGGCGCGGCGTCGGGCCCGCTGAGCAGGCACTGGTGGTACCACTCGACGGCCTTCTCCATGGCGTCCAGCAGGCGGGACCGGCGCTGGCGGTCGCGGCCCTCGCGCTCCTCGTCGTAGCGCAGCTCGATCCCGGCCCGGCCGGCCAGTCGCTCCACCGCCCCGACGAAGTCGAGGTGCTCCACCTGGCGGACGAAGGTGATGACGTCGCCCTTGGCCTGGCAGCCGAAGCAGTAGTACAGGCCCTCGTCGGCGTTGATGGAGAAGGACGCCGACTTCTCGGCGTGGAACGGGCACAGCCCCACCCAGCGCTGGCCGACCCGCTTGAGGGCCAGGTGCTCCGACGCCACCTGCACGAAGTCTGTCGCGGCCCGCACGCGGGCGACGTCCTCGTCGACGATACCCACGAGCGAGGACGGTACCCCCTGGCGCCCGGGGACGATGCCGGCGGCCGCTCGGCGGCTGACCGCTCAGCCGATCGGCACCCCGGCGACGTCAGCCGTCGACCAACCCGCCGCCCCGACCTCTCCGCAAGACCAGCCGCTGTCCGCCCGAGCCCGGCGCCCCGCAGGGTCGGGCGCTACCGGGCTGCGTCGGCTTGGAGGAGGGCCTGGGCCGAGGCGAGGCGGGCGATGGGCACGCGGAAGGGCGAGCAGCTGACGTAGTCGAGGCCGGCCTCGACGAACAGGGCGATCGACTCGGGATCGCCGCCATGCTCGCCGCACACGCCGAGCTTGAGACCGGGCTTGGCCTCCCGGCCGCCGGCCGCCGCCGTCTTCACCAGCGAGCCCACCCCACCCCGGTCGATGGTCTCGAACGGGTTGCGCTTGAGCAGGCCGTCCTCCAGGTAGACGCTCATGATGCGGCCCTCGATGTCGTCCCGGCTGAAGCCGAACACCATCTGGGTGAGGTCGTTGGTGCCGAAGGAGAAGAAGTCGGCCTCCTCGGCCAGCTCGCCGGCACACAGCGCCGCTCGGGGCGTCTCGACCATCGTGCCGATCTGGACGTCGATCGGCTTCTTCACGCCCGCCGTCGCCTCCGCCACGGCTCCCTCCACCCACGAGCGGGCCAGCGCCAGCTCCTCGCGCGTGACCGTGAGCGGGATCATGATCTCCACCACCGGCTTGCCCTTCTTGGCCACCCGGGCGGCGGCCGCCTCCATCAGGGCCCGCACCTGCATCGCATACAGGCCCGGCTTGAGCACGCCCAACCGCACTCCCCGCGTGCCGAGCATGGGGTTGAACTCCTCCCAGTGCCGTGCCGCCTGGTACAGGACCTTCTCGTCGGCCGACAGGCCCGAGGTGGCCTCCTTGATGGCCAGCTCCTCGGTGGAGGGAAGGAACTCGTGCAGCGGCGGATCGAGGAGCCGGACGGTGACCGGCAGGCCGTCCATCGCTGCGAGGATCTCCTCGAAATCGGCCTTCTGCACGGCCAGCAGCTGCTCGAGGGCGGCCACCTCGGCCTCGGGCGTGTCGGCCAGGATCATGGCCCGCACTATGGGCAGGCGGTCCTCGCCCAGGAACATGTGCTCGGTGCGGCACAGGCCGATGCCGTCGGCGCCGAAGGCGCGGGCATTGGACGCGTCGGGCCCGGTGTCGGCGTTGGCCCGCACCGCCATACGCCCCTTGCGGACCTTGTCGGCCCACCCGAGGATGGTGGCGAACTGCGGCGGCGGCTCGGCCACGGACAACGCGACCTCGCCCAGCACCACGCTGCCGGTGGTGCCGTCGACGGCGATGACGTCGCCCTCGTTGACGGTGACGCCGCCCGCCGTGAACGACTTGCCCGAGATGCGCACCGACTCGGCGCCGACGACGGCGGGCTTGCCCCACCCGCGTGCGACGACGGCGGCGTGGCTCACCAGGCCGCCGCGGGCGGTGAGGATCCCCTCAGACGCGATCATGCCGTGCACGTCCTCGGGCGAGGTCTCGCTGCGCACCAGCACCACCTTCTCGCCCCGCCCGGCGGCGGCAGCCGCGTCGTCGGCGGTGAAGTAGGCCCGACCGACGGCGCCACCCGGGGACGCGGCCAGCCCCTTGGCGATGACGTTGAGGTTCTTCCCGGTGATCTGCGGGTGGAGGACCTGGTCGAGATGCTCGGCGGTGACGCGCAGCAGCGCCTCCTCCGGCGTGATCTTCCATTTGCGGCCCTTGGTCATGTCGACGGCCATGCGCAGGGCGGCGACGCCCGTGCGCTTGCCCACGCGCGTCTGGAGCATCCAGAGCTTGCCCTGGTCGATGGTGAACTCGGTGTCGCACATGTCCCGGTAGTGCTTCTCCAGCCGTTCGAAGATGCCCAGCAGCTCCTTGTGGATCTTGGGAAAGCGGGTCTTCATGGCGGAGAGGGGCTCGGTGTTGCGGATGCCGGCCACCACGTCCTCGCCCTGGGCGTTCACGAGGAAGTCGCCGTAGGCGCCTGCCGCACCCGTCGCCGGGTCGCGGGTGAAGCCGACCCCGGTGCCCGAGTTGTCGTCCCGGTTGCCGAACACCATCGCCTGCACGTTGACGGCGGTGCCCAGGTCGTGCGCGATGCGCTCGCGCACCCGGTAGGCGATGGCCCGAGGACCGTTCCACGATGCGAACACCGCCTCGATGGCCCCGCGAAGCTGGGCCTTCGGGTCCTGCGGGAACGGCGCCCCCGTCTCGCGCTGCACGACCTCCTTCTCCTGCTCCACCAGCTTGCGCAGCGTCGCCGCCGAGATCTCGGAATCGGCTCCGACGCCGTCGGCCTCTTTGGCCTCGTCTAGCAGAACGTCGAACTCGTGTCCCTCGATCCCCTGCACGATCCGCCCGTACATGGCCACGAACCGGCGGTAGGAGTCGTAGGCGAAGCGCTCGTCGGTCTGCTTGGACAGGCCCTCGACCGACGCGTCGTTGAGACCGAGGTTCAGGACGGTGTCCATCATCCCCGGCATCGAGAACTTCGCGCCCGAGCGCACGCTGACGAGCAGCGGGTCCTTCGGGTCGCCGACCTTCTTCTTCATCGCCTTCTCGAGCTTGCGCACCTGCTTGTCGACCTCGCCGGTGAGCCCGTCGGGCCACCCGCCCTCCATGTACGCCCGGCACGCGTCGGTGGTGATGGTGAACCCCGGCGGCACCGGGAGCTTGAGCACCGACGTCATCTCGGCCAGGTTGGCCCCCTTCCCTCCGAGCAGGTCCTTCAGGTTCATGGGCGAGACGCGGTGCTTGTGGTCGAAGGGGAACACGAGGGGCATGCGGCGAGCCTATCTGCCGAGGCTCCGCGATGACCCTGGTCCCGACGACCACTTCGACCGGCTTCAGGGACGTTGTATCAGGACGTCGGGACCGCACCTCGTAGAGGCGTCGTGGCAAACGTCACGCATACCTGGGCGGTGCGGGAAGCGCCTTCGCCCACGTCCGAAAGGAACTCGACCATGCTCCGCAAGAAGACCATCCTCACGTCCCTCGCCGTTGCCGCCCTGGCTGTGTCCGTGGGGATCGCACCGGCTCACGGCAGCGAGAAGAACGACGGCCCCGGTGGCCAGGCGAGCGACAGCGTGCTCCCCGCCGAAGCCGCCGCCGCCCAGGCCGCCCCTCGCGCCGCCCGCGGTGCCGAGGCCGCCCTGAGCGCCCTGCAGGCCAACATCGGCCGTTGGGTCGCCGCCAACGGGCCCAAGCACACCTTCGCCAGCTACTTCGACGCGACCACCGGCCGGATCGTTCTGAAGACCGATGCGCCGGGCCACGTGGTGGCGTCGCTCGTCGGCACCAACGCCGGGCTGGTCGACACGAGCGCCACCGACATCTCCGACCTGGCCACCCGCAAGGCCGACACGACCCCGTACTGGGGCGGGGCCGGCATCACCAAGACCACCGGCACCCCGTGGTGCTCGAGCGGCTTCACCGTGGTCAACGCGTACGGCACCCGGTCGATGATCACCGCCGGCCACTGCTTCAGCAACGGGACGACGGTCAGGACCGAGCTCGGCGGCCTGTACATGGGCACGGTCAGCGGCAACGGCCTGCCCTACAGGGACATGGAGCGCATCAGCGGCTCGTCGTACGCCGGCCGCATCTACTCCGGGGGCACGAACAGCTCGACCTCGCTGCCCGTCCACGGTGCGGGCGACCCCGTCGTCGGCTACACCAACTACTGCCACAGTGGCCGCACGACGGGGGAGAACTGCGGGCACAAGGTGATCAGCACCTCGGCCCAGGTCTGCACCTCGAGCGGTTGCAAGTCGCCGGTGATCGCCTTCCAGAACGGTTTCCTGCCGCAGGGCGGCGACTCGGGCTCGCCCTTCTACGTGGGCGACAGCGCGGGCGGCGTGCACATCCGGGGCATGATCATCGCCGGTGACGGCACCACGGAGTACGCGGAGAAGTGGAGCCGGATCTCGTCGAACTTCGCCGTCTCCATCGTGACGGGCTGACGCGGCCGGCCCGCAGCCGGCCGAGTGACAGGCACGGAAAGGGGGGCGGGTCGACCGCCCCCCTTCTGGCCGTCTACACCACGGTGAGCGACCACGGCCCGCCCGTGCTGACGGTCGTCCCGCCGGCGTCGTCGGTCACCGCCACGACGGCGTAGACGTCGTAGGCCCCGGGGGGAAGGGCGTCGTCGGGCGAGGGGTGGCCGGCGGCGGCGCAGGCCCGGAGGCTGCCGGTGGCACCGAGCGTCTGCGTCGCACCGGGGAGAATGTCGAGGGGCACGCCGAGCAGATCCTTGACCAGTGGCGTGGCCACCACGGTGCCGCCGCGGGTGACGTAGACGTCGGCCTCCGGCGAGACCACGCCGGACACGGGGTGGGCGCCGGCCTCCACGGTGACCGTTCCCGTAAAGGCCCCGCCGCTGCGTTCGGCCACTGCGGGGAACGAGGCGGTGACGAGCAGCGGCCCGCCGGTGGCGGCCAGGGGATCAGCGGGTTCGCCGCAGCGCGGGAGGGCCGGTTGGTGCATCGTGCTCCATTCGGTTCGGTGCCGCCTCGGTGCCCCCTCCGCCTGCCGGCGTCAGAAGCCCAGGCGGGACCGCAGCGTGTCGACGAGCTCGTCGATGGGCACGCGGACCTGCTCGAGGGTGTCGCGGTCGCGGATGGTGACGGCCTTGTCGTCGAGGGTGTCGAAATCGACGGTGACGCACAGCGGCGTGCCGATCTCGTCCTGGCGGCGGTAGCGGCGCCCGATCGCCTGGGTCTCGTCGTAGTCGACCATCCAGTGGGGCTGCAGCCGTACGAGCACCTCCCGGGCGGTCGGCGTGAGGGTGTCCTTCTTGGACAGCGGCAGAACGGCGACCTTGTACGGAGCGAGCCTCGGGTCGAGACGGAGCACGGTGCGGGTCTCGTCGTTCACAACGTCGGTGTCGTATGCGGCGAGGAGGAAGGCCATCATGGCCCGCGTCGCCCCGGCCGCCGGCTCGATGACGTGGGGCACGTACCGCTCGTTGGTGCCCTGGTCGAAGTACTCGAGTCGCTCACCCGACGCCGCTGCGTGCGCGCTGAGGTCGAAGTCACCCCGGTTGGCGATGCCCTCCAGCTCCCCCCAGCCCCACGGATAGCGGAACTCCACGTCGGAGGTGGCCGAGGAGTAATGGGACAGCTCCTCCTTGTCGTGCGGGCGCAGGCGCAGCCAGTCCGCGGGGATGCCGAGGTCGAGGTACCAGTTCATCCGCTCGGTCGTCCAGTAGTCGAACCACGTCTCCGCCTCCGACGGCGGGACGAAGAACTCGAGCTCCATCTGCTCGAACTCCCGGGTACGGAACACGAAGTTGCCGGGCGTGATCTCGTTGCGGAAGGACTTCCCCGTCTGGGCGATCCCGAACGGCGGCCTCTTGCGCGACGTGTTCAGCACGTTCAGGAAGTTCACGAACATGCCCTGGGCCGTCTCGGGCCGGAAGTAGGCGATGTTGGCGCCCTCCTGCACCGGGCCGACGAAGGTCTGGAACATCATGTTGAACGCCCGCGCCTCGGTGAGATCGGTCGAGCCGCAGTTGGGGCACGTTCCCTCGATGTGGTCGGCGCGCCAGCGCTCCTTGCAGCTGCGGCAGTCGACCAGCGGGTCGGTGAAGTTGGCCAGGTGGCCCGAGGCCTCCCACACCTTCGGGCTCGACAGGATGGCGGCGTCGATGCCCACCACGTCGTCGCGCAGCTGGACCATGGAGCGCCACCATGCGTCCTTCACGTTGCGGAGCATGAGCGCCCCGAGCGGTCCGTAGTCGTAGGTGGACCGGAAGCCGCCGTAGATCTCGCTCGAGGGGAACACGAACCCCCTGCGCTTGCACAGGTTGACGATCGTCTCCATCAGCTCGGGCGACGGTTCGGCCATGAGCGGAGGATAGGTCGTCCCCGATCAGGCCGATCCGGCCGCCCCCGCCGCGCCGTTCCGGAGGCTGCGCCTCTCTAGCGGGCGGTTGCGGATCGCCGGTCGCCCGAGCGGCCGTCCTGCCACCGGTGCCGCGCCATCTCGGCCACGGTTGCCGCGGCGTCGGTCGTGTCGCTCTCCCGGTCCAGCTCGTATATGGCCTCCACGCTGATGACGAGCATCGGACTCCCCTCCCTCGGTCTGGCTTGGTGAGCGCCGGGGAAGGGCCCCTGATACGCGCCGCAGTGGCGTCTCGGAGAGATGGTCAGCCAGAGCTGCGCTGCCACGCGCCCGCCCAGCGGCGTGCCGCCAACGACGCGGCGGCGGTGCCGTCGAGCACCCCGAGCGACTTCAACCGGCGCTCGAGGTGGTACTCGAGCGAGCGGTTGGCCAGGTGCTCGAGCTCGACGGCGGCCGGGCCGGGCGGCTCGTTGAGCGCCTCGGCGAGGCCGCCGCCGAGGATGCGGCGAAGGAGTTCGAGCGCGGCCGGGCTGAGCGGCGAGCCGCGGCGGCAGGAGCGGCACAGGACACCGCCCTCCGCCATGTCGAACGCCTCGAGCCCGTCGTCCGCCCCGCACGTGGCGCAGCGCTCGAGCAGGGGGTGGGCGCCCTCCAGCGACAGGAGCTTCCAGAAGAAGGCAGCCAGGACGAGGGGCGTGCCGTTGGCGGCAACCGCCCGCAGCCCGCCGACGAGCAGCTGGTAGAGCCGGGGCGACGGCTCCCGCTCCTGGGCCACCTGGTCGACCGCCTCCAGCATCGACGCAGCCCGGCCCATGCGGTCGAGGTCGTCGCGGATGACACGGAAGTGGTCGAGCGACTCCGCCTGGCTCACGATGTCGAGCTCCCGGCCCTCGTAGAGCAGCAGGCTGACGTGGCTCAATGGCTCGAGCCGTGCCCCGAAGCGGCTCTTCGTCTTGCGAACACCTTTCGCCACCGCCCGCACCTTGCCGTGACCCCGGGTGACGATGGTGACGATGCGGTCGGCCTCGCCGAGCCGCATGGTGCGCAGCACCACCCCCTGATCCCGGTACAGCGCCATGCCGCCGCCCGCTCAGACGTCGAGGCCGCCGAAGCGGCGGTCCCGGCGCTGGAACTCGCGGACGGCTTCGAACAGGTTCTCGCGGCGGAAGTCGGGCCACAGCACGTCGGTGAACACCAGCTCGCTGTAGGCCAGCTCCCACAGGAGGAAGTTGGAGATGCGGAACTCGCCCGACGTGCGGACGACCAGGTCCGGGTCGGGCATGTCCGGCAGGTACATGCGCGAGCGGATGGCCTTCTCGTCGACCCGGTCGGCCGGCACGCGGTCGGCGACCAGCCGGCGCACCGCATCGACGATCTCGGCCCTGCCGCCGTAGTTGAAGGCGATGGTGAGCGTCATGGTGCGGTTGCCGGCCGTGAGGTCGAGCGCCTCGTCCATGCGCCGGATGAGGCGCCGCGGGACCCGCCAGTCCCGCCGGCCGGCGAAGCGGATCCGCACGCCCCGCTCGTTCAGCTCGTCGCGACGGCGGAGGAGGAGCGACTCGTTGAACTTCATGAGGTAGCGCACCTCGTCCACGGGCCGCTTCCAGTTCTCCGTCGAGAAGGCGTAGACGGTGAGCCACCGGGTGCCGAGGTCGAGGGCTCCCTCCACCGCGTCGAACAGCGCCTCCTCCCCCGCTCCGTGCCCTTCGGTGCGGGGGAGGCCCCGCTTGCCGGCCCACCGGCCGTTGCCGTCCATGACCACACCGATGTGGACCGGCACCCGCCTCGGGTCGATGCCGTCGAGCTCCACGTCAGCGACGGTACCGCGCCGCCGGGGTTGGGCTCCGCCACCCGGCGCGGACGGATTCCCCGCAGGTCACAAGGGGTACGTTCGCTCCGTGCTCGAACGTCTCCTCTGCCCGCTGGCCAGGCGCTGGGCGTGGGTCGAGACCGGTCTGCGGGTGCAGAAGCGCTATGACGAGGTGCACGGCGGGTATCTCGGCTCGGCCGTCACGTTGAGCGCCTTCCTCTCCCTGTTCCCGTTGCTGCTGGCGGTGGTGGGCGTGCTCGGCGTGGTCTCGAGCAACGCGGCCGACCTGCCGGGCACAGTGATCTCGAAGCTCGGGATCGAGGACCCCACCACCACCAAGCTCCTGCGCGACGCCTTCGCGACGGCCGAGGACAGCGGCAAGGCGGCGTCGGTGATCGGCGTCCTCGGTCTGCTGTGGTCGGGACTCGGCCTCGTGGCGGCACTGCAGTTCACGTTCGACTCGGTGTGGCAGGCGCCCGGCCGCGGCCTCAAGGACAAGCTGTTCGGGTTGGGCTGGCTGGTGGGCGCCGGACTCCTGTTCGTCGTCTCCTTCGCGGTGACGTTCCTGCTCGGCCGGCTGCCGGGTCCGGCCTGGCCGTTCGCCATCCTCGGCAACTTCCTCGTCGCCGTACCTCTGTGGATGTGGACGTTCCAGGTGCTCACCAACCGCGACGTCGGATGGAAGCACCTCGTTCCCGGCGCCGTCCTCGGCGCCGTGGGCCTCCAGCTGCTCCAGACCCTCGGCGGCATCTACGTGCCGAAGATGGTGAGCTCGTCGTCGGCGCTCTACGGCACGCTCGGCATCGTCTTCGCCATCCTGGCCTGGCTGCTGTTCTTCGGTCGGCTGCTCGTCTACGCCGCGACCCTGAACGTCGTGCGCTGGGAGGAGGAGCACGGCACCGTCACGGCGGAGATCGAGATACCGAAGATGCCGGGCGACGTGCCGCTGAACGCCACCCGCGCCGGAGAGGCGCAGCCGGTATAGGCCTGGCGAACCGCTGTCCTGTCGGGCATCCCGTACCCTGCGGGCATGGGCGGCAGCACCTTCGGCGAGGCGTTCCGCGTGACGACCTTCGGCGAGTCGCACGGACCCGCGGTGGGCGCCGTCGTCGACGGGTGCCCGCCCCGCCTGGCCATCGACGTCAAGGAGATCCAGCGCGATCTCGACCGCCGGCGGCCGGGACAGAGCCACCTCACGACCCAGCGCCAGGAGGACGACCGGGCCGAGATCCTGTCGGGCGTGTTCGAGGGCCTCACGCTCGGGACGCCGATCGGCCTGCTGGTCCGCAACCAGGACGCCCGGTCGGGCGCCTACGAAGCCATGCGCGACGTGTACCGGCCGTCCCACGCCGACTACACGACGGAGGCCAAGTACGGCGTGCGCGACTGGCGTGGCGGCGGCCGGGCCAGTGCCCGCGAGACGACGGCCCGGGTGGCCGCCGGTGCGGTGGCCCGCAAGCTGCTGGCCGAGGCGGCGGGCGTGGAGGTGCTGGCGTGGGTCGACGCCGTGCACGCCATCAGCGCCTCCGTCGACGCCGACACGGTGACGGCAGAGGCAGTGGAGGCCACGCCGGTCCGCTGCCCCGACCCCGAGGCGGCCGCGGCCATGACGGCGGCCGTCGAGCAGGCGCGGCGCGACGGCGACTCGCTCGGCGGCGTGGTGTCGTGCGTCGCCCGCAACGTGCCCGCCGGGCTGGGTGAGCCGGTGTTCGACAAGGTGGAGGCCGACCTGGCCAAGGCCATGCTGTCGCTCCCGGCCGCCAAGGGCTTCGAGATCGGCAGCGGCTTCGCCGGCACGCTGCTCACCGGCCTGGCCCACAACGACCCGTTCGTTCCCGGACCCGGCGGGCGGCCCACCACGTCGTCCAACCGCTCGGGTGGCGTGCAGGGTGGCATCACCAATGGCGCCGCCGTCGTCGTCCGGGTCGCCTTCAAGCCGACTGCCACCATCGCGTCCGCCCAGCAGACCGTCGACCGGGAGGGCAACGCCGTCACGCTGGCCGCCCGGGGCCGGCACGACCCGTGCGTCCTGCCCCGGGCCGTACCGATCGTCGAGGCCATGGCCTGCCTGGTGCTGGCCGACCACTGGCTGCGCCAGCGGGCGGTGCGGGGATGAGCCTGGTGAAATCGAACGACCCGTGCTGGTGCGGCAGCGGCCGCAAGTTCAAGCGCTGCCACCGGGCCGCCACCGAACCCGTACGACCGGGCCGTGTCGGGCCCCGGCGCCTGGTGCCCGACGGCATCGGGCGGCCGTCCTACGCCGACACGGGGGTCGTCGACCGCTGGGCCGAGCCCACGGTGAAGTCCGCCGACGTGGTCGAGCGCATGCGGCGGGCCGGCCGGGAGGCGGCCGACGCGCTGGCCGTCGTGGCCGCCGCCGCCCGGCCGGGGGTCACCACCGACGCCCTCGACGAGCTCTGTCACGCCGAGGCGCTACGCCGCAACGCCTATCCGAGCCCTCTCAACTACGAGGGGTCGGTGCAGCCGTTCCCGAAGTCGCTGTGCACCTCGGTGAACGAGGTGATCTGCCACGGGATCCCCGACGACCGCGCCCTGGTCGACGGCGACATCGTCAGCCTCGACGTCACCCTCTTCCTCGACGGCGTGCACGGCGACACGTGCGTCACCGTCGCGGTCGGCGACATCGACCCCGCCTCACGGCGCCTCATCACCGTCACGCGGGACTGCCTGGCCCGCGCCATCGACGCAGTGGCGCCGGGCCGGCCGCTCAACGCCATCGGCAAGGTCATCCAGGACCACGCGCAGGGTGCTGGGTTCGGCGTGGTGCGCCAGTTCGTCGGCCATGGGGTCGGCGAGATGTTCCACAGCGGGTTCTACGTGCCGCACTACTTCGACGCCACCCGGACCGAGCCGCTGGAGCCGGGCATGACCTTCACCATCGAGCCCATGATCACGATGGGCGCCTGGCGGGCTCGCATGTGGGACGACGGCTGGACGGCCGTCACCGCCGACGGTCGCCGGGCCGCCCAGTTCGAGCACACCCTCCTCGTCACCGACGACGGGGCGGAGATCCTCACCACCCCGAGCGACACCGCGACCCATCCCTACTGGGCCTGACACGGCGGCGGCGGTCAGGACCCGAGGCGGGCGATCAGGTCGTCGAGGTCGCGGCGCAGGGCGGCCACCTCGGCCTGCAGGACCGCCACCTGCGACGCCAGTGGCGGGGCGGCCGGCGAGGGCGGCGAGAACGGCCCATCGTCGCCGCCCGGCCCGGCGTGGCCTGCGGCGCGCTCCAGTCGCTCCGGGCGTTCGGTGCGGTCCGACGAGTCCTCCGACGTGTCGGGGGCGAGGAGCTGGACCCACCGCTCCTCCCGGCGTCCAGGCTCCCGGCCCAGGCGCGCGACCAGGGGCTCCTCGCGCCCGGCCAGCGTCTCCAGCACGTCCTCCACCTGCCGGGGATCGGCGAAGTCGGCCATCCGCTCGGTGCGGATCCGCAGCTCGCCGGCCGTCTGCGGGCCACGAAGCAGCAACACGGCCAGCAGGGCCAGCTCCGGCGTCTCGAGGCGCAGGACCTCCTCGAGCACCTGGCGGTAACGGGTGACCGACCGCCCGTGGGACGGGTGCACGAAGCGCACCAGGCCGCGACTCTTGAGACCCGCCAGCGTGGTGTCCACCAGGCGCTCGTCGTAGGACACGACGGGGTTGCGGCTCGACGTCTGGTTGCAGGCGGCCAGGAGCGCGTTCAGCGTCAGCGGATACTGCTGGGGTGTGGTGAGCTGCTTCTCGATGAGCGCGCCGACGATCCTGGCGGCCGGTGGCGTGAGGTCCATCACGGCGTCCCCGTCGGGCCGTTCAGGGCGTCACGCGAGGCCGGCCGTCGTCGAGGACCGTGACCCGCCCGGCGGTGCGGGTTCCGGCCGACGCGGGCGCCTGCCACTCGGACCCGGTGATGTCCTCCATGCGCCGACGAGCGTACGCGGGGTGCGACAGACTCGGGCGATGAACGCGCCGCCGGCCGCAACGGGCTCCGTGCAGGGTGTGCTCGACGCCCTCGACGAGGTCATCGCCACGGCCGTGCGCCGCAAGGACCGGGCCGGATACTTCGCCGCCATGTACCGCCAGGTGACCGCCAAGGTGGCCGAGGGCATCGCCGAGGGGTTCTTCGACGACGCCGAGCGCATGGAGCGCCTCGACGTCGTCTTCGCCACCCGGTACCTGGCGGCCCTGGGCGAGTACCAGTCTGGCCGGCCGACGACCCGCTCGTGGGAGCTCGCCTTCGACGCCACGGCCAGCGCCCGGCCGCTCATCGTCCAGCACCTGCTCGCCGGCATGAACGCCCACATCAATCTCGATCTCGGAATCGCCGCCGCCACCACCGCCCCCGGCCGCGACCTTTCCACCCTGCGCAAGGACTTCGACCGCATCAACGAGGTGCTGGCCCTGCTGATCGGCGGGATCGAAGGGGACATCGCGGACGTGTCGCCCTGGATCTGGTTGCTCGACAAGATCGGTGGCCGCCACGACGACGAGGTCGTGCGCTTCAGCATCGAAGTGGCTCGGACCGAGGCTTGGCGCTTCGCCGTGGAGCTCGCCCCGCTCGCCCCCGGCGACTGGCCGGGCGCCATCTCGGCGCGCGACGCCGGCGTGGCGCGGGTGGGGCGGCGCATCCTCGATCCTGGTCTGCTCGGCGCGGGCCTGCTCGTGATCCGGGCGCGGGAGAGCAACGACGTTCCCCGGGTCATCCGCGCGCTCACCGGCGTGACCGTGCCGAGCCTGCCACAGGTGGAGCGTCGCGTCCGTCTGGCCCGCAGCGAGCCGCCCGGCCCGGCCTAGTCGCCCGGCGCAGCCGGCCGGGGTCGTTCAGCGTGGCTCAGGACTTGGCGGCCTTCTTGGCGGGCGCCGCCTTCTTGGCTGCCCGCTTCTTTGCCGTCTTGGCCGTAGCCGCCGCCTTGCGGGCGTCGGCCCCCGCCGCCCACTCCTTGGTGGTCTGGTCCTCGAGGACGGCGTCGCCCGCCAGCGAGCGGACCGACTTGATGCCGTTCATGGCAGATGCCTTCGAGTTGTAGGCCTCGCTGGTGGCCACGACCTGGCCGTTGGTGGACAACAGCGAGAAGCGGAACTTCCCGGTGGAGCCCTTCTTGACCACGAACTTTCCTGGCATCGATTCCTCCCTCGGTCTGGTGGCAAGAAGGTATCGAAGCGGCGCCGTCGAACCGGTGATGGTCGCGGCGGGATCCCTACACTTTGCCGGCGCGTGTTCCTCTCCCTCGACTTCGTGTACGTCCCGACCGACGACGTCGACGGGGCCGTCACGCTGTACACCGGCGTGCTGGGCGGAGCGTTGCGCTGGAAGGTCCGCGGCATGGGGACGACGGTCGCCTGCGTCACGCTCGACGACGACGGGCCGGCCATCCTGCTGTCGGGCCATCTGCACGGTGTCGCGCCCATCCTCGTGCACCGGGTCGCCGACTACGCCGCCACCGTCGCCGCGCTCCGGGCGGGCGGCGTCGACGACATCCGCGAGCTGGAGATCCCCCACGGGCCGTGCGCCAGCTTCGGGCTCCCGGACGGACAGCGGGCGGCGGTCTACCAGCTCGTCCGCCCCGAGGCGGCTTCCTCCTTCGACGGCCGCGTCGACGAGTGACGCCTGCCGGCGACGACGTCACCGCCGCCCTCGACCGGGTGCGCCGGGCGCTGCCCGCCGGCGAAGCGCGGCCCGGCCAGGCCGCCATGGCGGAGGCGGTGGCGCGCGCCATCGATGCCAACCGTCACCTGATCGTGCAGGCCGGCACAGGCACCGGGAAGAGCCTCGGGTACCTGGTGCCGGCCGTGCTGTCCGGCAGGCGCGTCGTCGTGGCCACCGCCACCAAGGCGCTCCAGGACCAGTTGGCGGCCAAGGACCTCCCCTTCCTGGCTCGTCACCTCGGCCGCCCGTTCAGCTTCTCCGTCCTGAAGGGGCGGTCCAACTACCTGTGCCGGCAACGGGCCAACGAGGTGGCGGGCGGGGACGATCAGCTGAGCATGGACGACCTGGGCGACGACGTCGGCGCTCTCGGTCGCGAGATCGTCCGCCTGGTGGAGTGGGCCCGGACGTCGGCGACGGGCGACCGGGCCGAGCTCGACTTCGAGCCGAAGCCCCGTGCGTGGTCGGCGGTGAGCGTCAGCGCCACGGAGTGCCCCGGCGCGGCGAAGTGCCCGAGCGGCGACGAGTGCTTCGCCGAGGAGGCGCGGGCGCGGGCGGAGGCGGCCGACGTCGTGGTCGTCAACACCCACCTGTACGGCGCCCACCTGGCCAGCGGCGGCCACGTGCTGCCCGACCACGAGCTGGTCGTGTTCGACGAGGCCCACGCCCTGGAGGACGTGGCCGCCGAGAGCCTCGGGATCGAACTGGGCGCCGGCCGCCTCCGCGCGCTGTCCCGTTCCGCCCGGGCCCTGGTCGCCAAGAGCGACGCATCGGTCCTCGACGACGTCGAGGCGGCGGCCGTCCGCCTCGACGAGGCGAGCGAGGCTGTCCGCGACGCGCGCCTCCCCGACGACCTCGGCGACGACCTGGCCGGCGCCGTGGCGCTGGCCGCCGAGCGGGTGGCCCGCCTCACTGCCGTGGTGCGCGCCAGCGACGGCGACGGCCCGCGCAAGGCCCGCACCCTCCAGGCCGCCGGTCACCTCGCCGGCGACCTGCAGCTGGCGTCGCCCGTGCCCGACGGCCACGTCGCATGGGTGGAGGGGCGCTCCGGCAGCGCCGCGCTGCGGGTCGTGCCGGTGGACGTGGGCGAGGTCCTGGCGTCCCGGTTGTGGGGCGAGGTCACGGCCGTTCTCACCAGCGCGACCATCCCGCCCCGCCTGCCGGCCCGGCTGGGCATCGAGCGCGACCGCTGCGACGAGCTCGACGTCGGCAGCCCCTTCCCCCATCGCGAGCACGGCCTGCTGTACTGCCCCGTGCACCTGCCCGAACCACGGCACCCCGATTACACCGCCGCCATGCACGACGAGCTCCACGCCCTGATCACGGCGGCCGGCGGCCGCACCCTTGCCCTGTTCACCAGCTGGCGGGTCATGCACGCGGCCGTCGACGCGCTGCGCCCGTGCCTGCCGTGGCCCGTGCTGGCCCAGGGTGACCTTCCGAAGCCGGCGCTCATCGACGCCTTCGCGTCGGACGAGCAGGCCTGCCTCTTCGCCACCATGGGCTACTGGCAGGGGATCGACGTGCCGGGCCCGTCGCTGTCGATGGTGACGATCGACCGCATACCGTTCCCCCGGCCGGACGACCCGCTCCTCCAGGCACGTCGCGAACGCGCCGGCTCCGGCGCCTTCGGCCTCGTCGACCTGCCGCGGGCCGCCACCCTCCTGGCCCAGGGCTCCGGGCGCCTCATCCGCTCCGCCACCGATCGCGGCGTCGTCGCCGTCCTCGACACCCGCCTGGCCACGGCCCGCTACCGCTGGGAGCTGGTCAACGCCCTTCCCCCCATGCGGCGCACCCGCCACCGGGCCGACGTCGAGGCCTTCCTGTCGTCCTCCCTCACTCCCGAGTAAATAGCTCGCCAGAATGGCGAGCTATTTACTCCAGACGAGCGGGAATGGTCAGTAGCCGAGGCGCTGGAGGGCCTTGGGGTGGCGCTGCCAGTCCTTGTCGACCTTCACGAACAGCTCGAGGTAGGCGCCCTCGTCGAGCTGGGCACGGACGCGCGTGCCCACCTCCTTGAGCACCGAGCCGCCCCTGCCGATGACGATGCCTTTCTGGGAGTCCCGTTCCACGATGATCTCGCAGCGGATGCGGGGCCACTCCCACTCGGTGACCTGGCAGGCGATGGAGTGGGGAAGCTCCTCGCGGGCGACCGCCAGCAGCTGCTCGCGCACGAGCTCGGCCACCCAGAACGCCTCGGGGACGTCGGTGACCATCTCGGGCGGGTAGTACGCCGGGCCCTCGGGCATGCGGGCCACGATCTCGTCCACCAGGACGTCGATGCCCTCGCCCGTGGCCGCCGACACCGGGAAGTAGGCGGACCGCTCGAGGTCGGAGGCGGCCGCCAGCTGGGCCAGCACCTCGACGCGCGAGGCCAGGTCGGCCTTGTTCACCACCACGATGGCGTCGGCGGGGAGGCGTGACGCCACGAAGCGGTCGCCGCCGCCCAGCGGCTGGGTGGCGTCGATCACGAACAGGGCGACATCGACGTCGTTCACCGCCGCCACGGCCGACTCGTTCAGCCGCTCGCCCAGCAACGTGCGCGGCTTGTGCACGCCCGGCGTGTCGACGAACACCACCTGGGCGTCGGGCCGGTTGAGCACGCCCCGCACCTGGTTGCGGGTCGTCTGCGGCTTGTCGGACACGATGGAGACCTTGTGGCCGAGGATGCGGTTCACGAGGGTCGACTTGCCCACGTTGGGGCGGCCGAGCACGGCCACGAAGCCGGAGCGCACGGGCGGGCCCGCCGGCTACGACGACTCGGCCGACGCGGGGGCGGGAGCCTCGACCTTGGTGATGCGAACCCGTCCGATGCGGCGGCCCTGGACCCGCTCCGCCACCAGGCGGTGCCCATCGACCTCGACGGCCTCTCCCTCGGTCGGCACGTGGCCGAGCAGGTTGAACACGAGCCCGCCCACGCTGTCCCAGTCGCCGGTGGGCAGCTCGGCCTGCAGCAGCTCGTTCACCTCGTCGATGGCCATGCGGGCGTTCACTCGAACCTCGCCGTCGCCCAGCTCCTCGACGGCCGGCTCCTCAACGTCGAACTCGTCGACGATCTCGCCCACCAGCTCCTCGATGAGGTCCTCCAGCGTGACGAGGCCCGCCGTCCCGCCGTACTCGTCGACCACGAGGGCGATGTGGAACTTCTCGAGCTGCATCTCCTTCAGCAGTTCCGTGACCCGCTTGGTCTCGGGCACGAAATGGGCCTCGCGCACCAGGTTGCGGACCTCCTCGTCCCCCCTGCCCTCGCGGTCGGCCCGCACCAGGTCCTTCAGGAAGACGACGCCGATGACGTCGTCGATGCCCTGGTCGTAGGCAGGCAGGCGGGAGAACCCGGCGGCGATCGCCACCTCGAGCACGTCGCTCACCTTGGCCTTGCCCTCGACGGCGACCATGTCGGGGCGGGGCACCATCACCTCGCGCACCACGGTGTCGCCGAACTCGATGATCGAGTGGATGAGCTGGCGCTCGTCGTGCTCGATCACCTCGTCCTCGGTGGCCACGTCGATGGTGGCGAGCAGCTCCTCCTCCGAGACGAACGGACCCTGCTTGAGGCCCTTTCCCGGCAGGATCATGTTCGAAAGCCCGATGAGTCCGCGGGCCAGCAGGCGTATCGGGGCCGGGCTGGTGATCAGCGACACGACCGGCGCGGCCAGCAGGGCGGCCCGCTCCGGGTGCTGCACGGCCCACGTCTTCGGAGCTGCCTCGGCCAGCACGAAGATGACCACCACCTCGAAGAAGATGGCGGCGATGACGCCGAGGGGCCCGAAGAGCTCGTCGGCGATGACGCCCACCAGCGTGGCCGCCACGATGTGGCACACCAACAGGAGCAGCAGCACGGGATTGAGGAACCGCTCCGGGTGCTCGATCAACCGGGCCAGGCGGGGGGCGCCGCGCCTGCCCTCCTCCTCCAGCGTCATGGCCTTGATCCGCGAGATCCGCGTGAGGCTCGTCTCGGCCATGGCGAAGAAGCCGGCCAGCAGGATCAGGGCGAAGACGACGGCCAGCATCAGGCCCTGGGAGGTCGTCACGCGGGCGCGTCTCCGGCCGGCGCCCGGTGGAAGCGGTCGAGCAGCTCCTGCTCCCGTCGCTCCATGGCCTGCGCCTCCTCGTCGTCCACATGGTCCATACCCATGAGGTGCAGGATCCCGTGCACGACGAGCAGGGCCACCTCGTCGTCGAAGGAGACCTCGTGCTCGCCTGCGTTGCGCAGGGCGACCGACGGGCAGATCACCACGTCGCCCAGCAGCGTGGGCAGCTCGGACGCCTCCACCGGCACCCACCCGGGGCCGCTCCCCCCCGAGTCGGGCGAGCGCCCGCCCTCGGCCGGCTCCTCGTCGATCGGGAAGGCCAGCACGTCGGTGGGGCCGTCCTTGCCGGCGAAGCGCTTGTTCAGGTCGGCCATGGCCTGCTCGTCCACGAACAGGACCGACAGCTCGGCCTCGCCCTTCACGCCCTCGACCTCGAGGACCGAGCGGGCCAGGCGCACCCATCGCAGGGTGTCGATATCGTGGAGCGACTGCTCGTCGGCGGCGAAGACCTCGACGGTCACGGCGTCAGCCCTCGGCCCGCTCGTAGGCGGTGACGATGTCCTGGACGATCTTGTGGCGCACCACGTCGCGCCGCGTGAGGCGCACGAAGGCCAGACCGTCGATGTCGCCAAGGATCTCCTCGAGGCCGGCCAGGCCCGACTTGCCACCGGCCACGTCGACCTGGGTGACGTCGCCGGTGACGACGGCCCTGGACCCGAAGCCGATACGGGTGAGGAACATCTTCATCTGCTCGGGCGTGGTGTTCTGGGCCTCGTCGAGGATGATGAAGCTGCGGTTCAGGGTGCGACCGCGCATGAACGCGAGGGGCGCGACCTCGATGGCGCCCTTGTCCAGCAGGCGGGGCATGGCGTCGGTGCCGAGCATGTCGAAGAGGGCGTCGTAGAGCGGCCGCAGGTACGGATCGACCTTCTCCATCAGCGTGCCGGGGAGGAACCCCAGGCGCTCGCCCGCCTCGACGGCGGGGCGGGTGAGGATGATCCGCTCGACCTGCTTGGCCTGCAGCGCCTGCACGGCCAGGGCGACTGCGAGGTACGACTTGCCGGTCCCCGCGGGACCGATGCCGAACGTGATGACGTTGGCGGCGATGGCGTCGGCGTACGCCTTCTGGCCGGCCGTTTTGGGGCGCACGGTCCGGCCCCGCGCCGAGCGCAGGACCTCGGCGGTGAGCACCTCGGACGGCCGTTCGTCGGCCTTCACCATGTCGATGGTGCGGGCCACGTTCACCAGGTCCAGGAGGTGGCCCTGCTCGAGGAGCACGAGCAGCTCGTTGAACAGCCGGCCGACGCGCTCCGCCTCATCGCCGTCGATGCTGATCTCGTTGCCCCGGGCGTGGATCGTGGTGCCGCCGAACGAATCCTCCACCAGTCGCAGCAACTCGTCACGCTGGCCGAGAAGGCCGACCATGAGGTGGTTGCCGGGGACGAGGATCTTGACGGAGGTGGCAGACAACGGAACTCGGAGGACAAGCGTACGTCAGCCCGGCGGCCAATCGAGCCGCCGGCCCCCGAGCAGATGGAGGTGGAGGTGCCCGACGCTGTTGAGGGCGTCGTCGCCGACGTTGAACACGAGGCGGTACCCGGTGGCGTCGACGCCCTCGGTCCGGGCCACCTCGCGCGCTGCCGCGAACATCTCGGCCAGCGTGGCCGCGTCGGACGGGTCGCCACCGAGTGTGCCGGCATGGTCGATGTGGCGTCTCGGCACGATGAGCACATGGGTCGGAGCCGCCGGTGCGATGTCGCGGAATGCGTACGTGCCGTCGGTGGACGCAACCTCCTCGGACGGCACCTCGCCGGCCACGATCTTGCAGAACAGGCAATCGGGTGGCACCAGCGCGACGCTAGCCCCGCGGGAACGAAAGCCGAGTGACATAGCGTCGGATCGATGGACGACGTGGACGGCCTGCTGGCGGATCTGGCCCGCTGGACGGCCGACGAGCGTGCGGGCGACGCGGCCCGGTCCCGGATCCGGGAGCGGTGGTTGCGGCAGCAGGCCGAGGAGGACGCACGCTTCGCGGGAGTGGCGCTGGACCTGTCCGAGGCGGGTGCCGGCGTGGCGCTCGGCCTCACCAGCGGCCGCACGCTGCACGGTCGCATCGCCACCGTGGCCAGGGATTTCTGCGTGCTGCGCCACGACGGCGGCACCGCCACCCTGCTGGCCTTCGACGCCATCGCCACCGTGCGCCCCGAGCCCGGCTATCGCGCCGGGCAGGCGGCGTCGGAGCGGGTGGCGACGGTGGAAGCGGGGTTGGCGGACGTGCTGGCGGGACTGGCGGGCGAGCGCCCGCGCGTCCGCATCGTGCTGCACGGCGGATGCGAGGCGCTGGCCGGCCAGCTCCGCTCGGTGGGCGCCGACGTGGCCACGCTGCGCCTCGACGGCGAGCGGGCGGGCACGGTGTACGTACGGCTCGGCGCCGTGTTGGAGGTAACGCTCCTGGGCTGAGGGCCGGGGCGCCGGCTTCGGCCGTTCTGGGTGCGGAAATCGACCGGTGGCGGTCGGTTTCGGTCCCAGAAGGGGCCGACCCCTCCTCAGCGCGTGGCTTCCTTCTTGGGCTCCGGGTAGAGGTGTTCGAGGGCCCCGGGCTCGATGCGGGCGCCCTCGAGAAAGGCGTCGACGTCCTGTTCCTTCAGGCGGATGACCCGGCCCAGCTTGTACGCGGCGATCTGGCCCTCGTCGATGAAGCGGTACAGCGTCCGCAGCGTGACGCCGAGCCGCTGGGCGGTCTCGCGCGTGCTCATCCACCGGATCTGATCTGCCATGACGGGCATCGTAGTCTCTACGACGCTTCTTGGCTACCCTCATGGCGTCTCGTGCAGAGGAGTGGTCGGGTCGAGGTCGGGGCCCGCAGGGCCGGAAGGGAGGGGTGATGCCGCACGGCCGGGGCCGCGTCGTGCTGGCGTTGGCTGCGGCCCTGGCCGTGCTGGCCGCCGGCACGGGCGTGGTCGTGCACGACCGCAACCGGTCGGAGGACCGGCGGGACCCTGACCGGGCGGCTGCGCCGGGGGCGGGCGCGCCCACGCCGGAGGCAGTCCCGGACCCCGACGCCGCCGGCGGCGGGCGCGACGACACCGACGACGGGCCCGGTGGCCTGGTGAAGCGGCTGCTCGATGCCCTGGGTGGCGGCGCCGGTGGCGACGTCACCGGCGCCGCCCTCGAGGACTGCGCGTCGGCGCTGGCCGCCGCCCCGGTGGGTTCGGCCGGCTTGCTGCCCGATCGCAAGGCCGGCACCGACCCCGATGCGCAGCTGCACCAGATCGCAGACGCCCTCCAAGGCCTGCGCATGCTGCGGTTCGAGCGGGTGCCGGTTCCCGTGTACGTCACGGCGGACGAGATGAGCCGGCGGGTACGGGCGGAGCTGATGCGGTCGTCGTCTCCCGACGAGACCGCCGCCGAGGCCCGTGGCCTGGTGGCCCTGGGTGCGCTGCCCCCCGGCGCCGACCTCGAGGCGCTGACGGCCGAGGCGCTGGGCGGCCAGGTGGCCGGCTTCTACGATCCGGACACGGGGGAGCTGGTCGTGGCCCGCTCGGGCACGTCGGGCGGCCTGGACGGCCAGTCTCGCATCGTGCTCGCCCACGAGCTCGACCACGCCCTCACCGACCAGGCGATCGGCCTCCCTGACGACGTCGACCGGCCCGAGCCGGGCGCCGAGGACGCTGCGCTCGGCCGCCTGGCGCTGGTGGAAGGCGACGCGACCCTCGCCATGCAGCAGTACGGGCTGGCCTACGTCCCCCTGCTCGACCAGCTGAGCGGGCTGGGCGGGGCCCTCGCGTCCCAGGAGCAGCTGGCCCGGCTGCCCGACTACCTCCAGCGCAGCCTGGTGTTCCCCTACGTCGCAGGACTCTCGTTCGCCTGCGCCCTGCACCGGGCCGGCGGCTGGGCGGCCGTCGACGCCGCGTACCGCCGGCCGCCGACGTCGACGGCCCAGGTGCTGTTCCCGGAGCGCTACGCGGCGCACGAGGCACCCGTCGATCCGCGTGGTCCCGCCGCTCCGGGCCCCGGATGGACGCCGCTTCCCCGGCGCTCGTTCGGGGCGGCCGAGCTGCGGTGGCTCCTCGAGGCGCCCGGAGGCCGGCCGGACAGGGCGGTGGACGACGCCGCCCGGCGGACGGCCGGCTGGGCCGGAGGCGAGCTCCAGGTCTGGGTCGACGGCGACCGCACGGCCACCGGCGTGGCGTTGGTGCAGCACGCCGGCCAGGCGCCGCTGTGCGCCACCATGGCCGCCTGGTACACCGCCGCCTTCCGGGGGGGAACGCGCGTCGATCGGCTTCCCGGCGAGGAGCTGGCCGTCGACGGAGCCCGCCAGGACGCCGTCGTCCGCTGCCAGGGCGACGACGTCCGGATCGGTATCGCCCCCGACCTCGGCACCGCCCGGGCCATCGCCGCCTGACCGGCTCCCGCACATCCGGCGCCGCGGGCGGCCGGGTGAGCGGATGCACGCCTCGGCGTTCTCCGTCGCCCTGCTCTCCGCCCCGCCGCCCCTCCGCCGCCGCCCCGGGGAGGGCGGGGGACGCCTCCCTGCCAGGTGGCACGAGGGGCGGCGGCGGGGACCGGGGGGCTTAGGCGGCGGCGGTCTGGATGGCTTGACGGCGGCTGCGTACCACCGTGGCGTTGTCGGTGAGCGCGCTCTGGAGCGGGCCGAGGGACGAGACGAAGAGTCCGTTCCACTGGCTGCGGAAGCGGTCGGCCGCAACGCCGGTCCACGTCGTGTTCTCACCGCCGCGAGATGCGCCGCTGGAGCTCGGCCACGCTCTGCGGGTCGGTCGTGAACTGCTGCTCCAGACCCTGCATCTGCTCGACGCTGCCGCCCACCCTGGTCGTCATGTCATCTCCTCGGCGCACCTCTTGAGTGTTGCACAGTCTATCATGAAAACCAATGAAAGAAAAGAATGAGCCGCCCGACGGCTGCGGAGCGAGGATGAGGCGCTCCGCCTGACGGCGAAAGGCCCATGACTCGGCCCGGGCTCGGCGGCCCGCCGCCGCAGGAGGGCAGTTGCGCCGGCCAACTCGTCGGCCACGGCCTCGAGCCTTGGCCCACCCTACCTCTGACGGGACACGAAAGACAATGATAGACTCAAATGTACATTGAACTACACGACAAGGAGTCATTCCGCATGACGCGATGGTCGGGCGACGTCCGGAGAGAGCGCTTTGTACAGTGACGCGATGGCTGAGACCACCCTCAGCAGGCAGCACGCGGCGGCGCGGCCCGACCGCGGTGCGAACGGGGCCCGCCCGCTGCACCGGCGCCGACCGCTCCCCGGTGGCCGCGCCGTCGTGGGCGGCTTTCTCGTGGCCGCCGCCGCCGTCGGCGTCTTCGCCGGGTACACCGGGGCGACGGCAGACCAGCGGGAGCCGTACCTGGTCGCTCGGCGCGACCTCTCGCTCGGCCACCGCATCACGAAGGCCGATCTGGCCACGCTGCCCATGGACCTGCCCGCCCTGCTCCGGTCGAAGGTGTACCGCGATCCGTCGAAGCTGGTGGGCGCCCTGGTGATCGGGCCTGTGACGAAGGGCGAGCTGGTGCAGGCCAGTGCCGTGCTGGCCGGGGCCGGCACGGGGATTCCGGACGAGCGCCAGATCTCGTTCCCCATCGAGTCCGCCCGCGCCGTCAACGGTCAGCTCCACCTCGGCGAGTTCGTCGACGTCCTCGCCACATACGGCACCGGCACCGAGGGGTACACCTCGGCCGTCGTCCGCGGCGCCCGCGTCGCCGACCGTTCCGACACCAGCGGCGCCTTGTCCGACCGCGGGAACGAGGTCATCACCCTGTCGGTGCCGCGGGAAGCGGACACGCTCGCTGTGGCCCACGCAGTCAGCGCCGGAACGGTGATCCTCGTGCGCTCCACGGCGCCTGTGCCGGCCGGCGACGTGGTCGTCCCGTCGACCCCGTATCAGCCCGCCGCCGGTCCACCCGAACCGGCGGTGGGCGGGGCCGGCACCCCGGGCAGCGGCGCACCCGCCGGGACGGGCTGAGCGCCTTGGGCGCCGAGCGGTACGTGGTCCTGGGGCTGGCCCAGCCACGGTCCGGCTGGTTCCGGTCGACCGCCCAGTGGGCCAACTCGGGGACCATCCCTGCCGAGTTCGTGAAGTGCGTCTCCGGCGAGGAGCTGCGGGCGCGCCTGTCGTCGGGCCGGCCGTTCTCCGCCCTGCTGATCGACGCCGCTCTGCCGGCGCTCGACCGCGACCTCGTCGACACGGCACGGGCGGCCGGCTCGGTCACGATCGCGGTCGACGACCGGCGGGGCACCCGCGACTGGGACGCCCTCGGCGTCGTCGCCGTCCTGCCCGACTTCTTCGACCCGAAGGCGCTGCTCGACGTCCTCACCGCCTTCGCCACCATGATCGGCCGCAGCGACGAGCTGCCGGGCGACGCCGCTCCGCACACCGCAACCGTGCGGCGGGGGAGGGTCGCCACCGTGTGCGGCCCGGGCGGCACCGGCGCGTCGACCGTCGCCGTCGCCCTCGCCCAGGGTTTCGGTGACGAGCGCAGGGAGCCCGGCGCCGTCCTCCTCGCCGACCTGGCCCTCCACGCCGAGCAGGCCATGCTCCACGACGCGCGCGACGTCGTCCCCGGCGTGCAGGAGCTCGTCGAGGCCCACCGCTCCCGCCGCGTCCCCCCCGAGGAGGTCCGCGCCCTCACCTTCGACATCCACGAGCGGGGCTACCAACTGCTCCTGGGCCTGCGCCAGGCCCGCTCCTGGACCACCATCCGGCCACGCGCCTTCGAGGCCGCCTTCGAATCCCTGCGCACCGCCTACCGGTTGGTCGTCTGCGACACCGACGCCGATCTCGAGGGCGAGGACGAAGGCGGTTCCATCGAGGTCGAGGAGCGGCACGTGATGAGCCGCACGGCGGCACTGCGGGCCGATGCGGTGTTCGCCGTCGGGCTCCCGGGGATGAAGGGTCTGCACTCCCTCGTGCGCGTCCTCAGCGAGCTGCGCCACGTCGGGGTGGCGCCCGGCCGGGTGGTCCCGGTGGTCAACAGAGCGCCCAGAACCGGCCGGGGCCGCGCCGAAGTGGCCGCCACGCTGGAAGCCCTCAGCGGCACAGGCGGTCCTGCATTCGCCCCTCCAGTGTTCCTGCCCGACCGCCGGGTGGAGGAGCCCCTGCTCGACGGCATCCGCCTGTCGTCCACGCTCACGCAGCCTCTCCGGGGCGCCTTCGCCGCCATCGTCGACCACGAGGGCGCGGCGTCGCCGGCGGGCGGGACCGAGCCACAGCTCGTGCGCCCAGGATCACTCGGTGCGTGGTCCGGCGGTGAAGCCGACGAAGTGGCGCTGAGCTGACCGAGCGGGCATCCCCGTTCGCACGCCGACCGGCTGCGAGGATGGTTCGATGCGCCCGACCATTCCGCCGCATCCGGCGATCCGGACGGGCCCCGAGGCCCGATGAGCTCCGGCCCGACACGGGTGCTGCTGGGTGCGGTCATCGGACTCGTCCTCCTCGGTGGCGTCGCTGCGGTGGTCATCCACGACGAGAAAGGCGACGGCGCGCCCTCGGCGTCCGCCACCACGACCACCTCGGCACCTCCCGGCGGCGCTGGCGGTGCCGGTGGTACCCCGGCGTCGACCACCGGCGCGTCGACCACCTCCTCGACTGCGTCGACCTCTGGGACCACCGGGAGGGGGTCGGGCGGTTCCGCCGGCGGCGCGTCGACCACGATCGTGGCGGGCTCCGGTTCCGGGGGCGCCCCGTCGACGACCACCACGTCGACCGGGTCGGGAGGTGCGGCGGGTGGTCCCTCGACGACGACCTCGACGACGCTCGGGTCGCCCGGCACCGGCTCGACCAGCACCGGCGCCTCCGGCGGCACCGGCCAGGACGCCCTGGCCTACACCGGTGCCAGCTCGGACCTCGTGCTGGCGCTCTGCCTCCTGGCCGTCGCGTCGGCGGCTCGCCTGGCGCTCGCCGCGTCCCGGCCCCGCTGACCGCGGGGCGGCGCCTCGGCCCACCGCCAGCGCAGGCGCAGGCGGAGGTGCAGGTGCAGGTGCAGGTGCAGGTGCAGGTGTGAGGATCACCGCCGTCGAGCTCCGGCGGATCCGCATCCCGTTCCGCTCCCCCGTCCGCACGGCAGCCGGCACCTCAGCGGCGCGCCACGTGCTCTTGGTGCGCGTCCAGTCGTCCGTCGGTGAGGGGTGGGGCGAATGTGCCGCCCTGGAGGAGCCGACGTACACCGAGGAGTACGTGGAGGGCGCCTGTGCCGTCATGCGAGTCCACCTGGTGGGCCGCCTGGCGGCCCTGGGCGACGCCGTCCACTCTGACGCCGTCGCCGCGGCCTTGGCCCCCGTGCGCGGCCACCGCATGGCCAAGGCGGCGCTCGAGATGGCGGTGCTCGACGCCGAACTGCGGGCGGCCGGAACCTCGCTCGCCCACCGCCTGGGCGCCAGCCGCCCCACCGTGGCCGCCGGCGTGGCGGTCGGCATCGCCGGCTCCATCCCGGCGCTGCTCGACGAGGTGGCCATGGCCGTCGAGGAGGGCTACGGACGGGTGAGGCTGAAGATCGCTCCGGGGTGGGACGTGCTGCCCGTGCGGGCGGTCCGGGAGCGCTTCCCGGCGCTGGCCGTGCACGCCGACGCCAACGGCTCCTACCAACTGGGCGACGTCGACCACCTGGCACTGCTGGACCCGTTCGGCCTGGCCATGATCGAGCAGCCGTTGGCGCCGGACGACCTCGCCGGGTCCGCCGAGCTGGCCGGCCGGATCGCCACGCCGATCTGCCTCGACGAGTCCATCACGTCGGCACGAGTGGCAGCGACAGCCATCGGCATGGGCGCGACCCGCGTCGTCAACGTGAAGCCGGGTCGAGTCGGCGGCTACCTCGAAGCCCGCCGCGTGCACGACGTGTGCGTCGCCGCAGGCGTGCCGGCCTGGTGCGGAGGCATGTTCGAGACGGGCCTGGCCCGCCGCGCCAACCTCGCGCTCGCCGCCCTTCCGGGGTTCACGTTGCCGGGCGACCTGGCTCCGCCGTCGCGCTACCTCACCGGCGACATCGTCCCCGCGCTCGTGGCCGGGAGGGGCCGGCTCGACGTGCCGGACGGCGTGGGCATCGGGGCCGATGTCGACCTCGACGCCGTGCGGGACTACACGGTGGCGACCGAGAGCGTTCCCCTCAGGAGTTGACGCGCACGTCTTCACAAGAAATCTGCCTGTGATGTTGTCAACTTCGCCCCCCTGGGGTAGAGTTGCTTCGGAACGAATGCAGGCCCCCAACGGGGGGAAACGACCGAGGGAGGAACGACATGTTGATGCGTTTCGATCCTTTTCGTGAGCTCGACAGGCTCACCCAGCAGACATGGGGCAACGGGCAGGCCCGGCCGACGCCCATGCCCCTCGACGCCTACCGCCGGGGCGACCGGTTCCTGATCCACCTCGACCTCCCGGGCGTCGACCCGTCCACCGTCGACCTGACCGTCGAGAAGAACGTGCTCCAGATCCACGCCGAGCGGTCGTGGCGGCGTGAGGAGAGCGACGAGGTGGTCGTGGCCGAGCGCCCGCAGGGCTCGTTCACGCGGCAGCTCTTCCTGGGCGAGGGCCTCGATCCCGACCGCATCGAGGCGTCGTACGACAAGGGCGTGCTGACCGTGACGATCCCCGTGGCCGAGCAGGCCAAGCCCCGGAAGGTCGAGATCAGCACCGGCGGCGAGAGCCAGCCCACACCCATCGACGCCGCATCCTCGGCCGCCTAGGCGGAGCCGGCCGCTGTCCCCGGCGGGGCGAGGCCACTCCCCCACCCCGTCCCGCCGGTGAGGACGGTCCCGGCTGGTCCTGGGTCAGAGTCGGTAGCGGTAGACGTTGGTGTCGCGACGCTCGAAGCCGAGCTTGGTGTAGAGCCGGTTGGCCGCCTCCCGGCTCGGGCGCGACGTGAGGTCGATGGTGCGGGCGCCCGCCGCCGAGGCCAGCTCGACGGCCCGGGTCGTCAGGGCGGCGCCGATGCCCTGCCGGCGGGCACCCTCGTCGACCACCACGTCCTCGACCCATGCCCGCACCCCGGTGGGGATCCGGAAGACGACGAGGGTGAGCGATCCGGCGATGTGGCGGTCGTCGTCGACGGCGAGGAGCAGGTGCGTCCCTGGCGCGTCAACCATCTCCTGGAGGTCGTCGAAGGTGGGAGGTGGCGACGTGCGGGAGAGCTGGTTGACCAGGCGGGTGAAGGCGGCGACCAGATCGGGGCTGACGTGGTCGGCCTCGACGACCCTCATTCGGGATCCGGGACGGGCTGGGGCGGCGGAATCCCGACGTAGCGAGCGCTCGGGCGCACGATGCGGTTGTCGGCCGCCTGCTCCAGCATGTTGGCGCACCACCCGATCACCCGGCTGGAGGCGAAGGTGGGCGTGAACAGCTCGCGCGACAGGCCGCAGCGGTCCATCACCACGCCCGCGTAGAACTCCACGTTGGCGTACAGGTGCCGGCCCGGCTTCAGCTCCGCCAGGACGTCGACCACCGTCTTTTCGACCTGGGTGGCGAACTCGGCCTTGTCGCCCCCCAGCCGTTGGGCAACGCCGCGCAGCAGGAGCGAGCGCGGATCGTCGGTCTTGTAGACACGGTGCCCGAAGCCCATGATCCGCTCGCCCTTCTCCACCGCGCTGCGGATCCACGCCTCGGTCCTGTCGGGTGTGCCGATGGCGTCGAGCATGTCGAGGGCCCGGCTCGGAGCTCCGCCGTGCAGCGGGCCGGACAGGCTGCCGAGGGCAGCGACCACGGCCGAACCGAAGTCGGCTCCGGTGGAGGTGACGACGCGGGCCGTGAACGTCGACGCGTTGAACCCGTGGTCGATGGTGGAGATCTGGTACTGCTCGACGGCCCGGGCGTGGTCCGGCTCGGGCACCTCGCCGGTGAGCAGGTAGAGGTAGTTGGCCGAGTAGCCGAGGTCGTCCCTCGGCTCCAGCGGCTCGAGACCGTTGCGCAGCCGGTGCAGGGCCATGATGAGCGTGGGCGTGACGGCGCAGAGCCGCAGCGCGTCGGTGCGGCGGGTGTCGGCGCCGACGTCCAGGCTCGGGCGGAGGTCGAGCGACTGGGCCACGGCCGACATGGCCGAGCGCAGCGCGTCGAGCGGTCCGGGGGAGGCACCCGCCCTGGCGATGGTGGGCAGGAGCGGGTTCACCTCCTCGGGGATGGCTGCCATGGGCCGGACCTCGTCGACGAACGCCTTGCGCTCGCCGGCGTCGGGCAGCTCGCCGTTGAACAGCAGGAACCACACGTCTTCCAGGGACCGCTTCTCGGCCAGCTCGACGGCGTTGTAGTGGCGGTAGTGGTAGAAGCCCTCCTGGCCCCGCACGTCGCCCACGGTGGTCTCGGCCACCACCACGCCTTCGAGGCCCTTGGGAGCGTCGACCAGGCTGGGATGGGCCATGGGCGTGATCTGGGCGATGCCCACCAGGTCGCGCATACTGAGTACGCCGACCAGCTCACCACCCTCGACCACCGGAATGTGGCGGTAGCCCCGCTCGGCCAGGGTGTTCCAGGCGTCGGCCACCTCGACATCGGGGGTGATGGTGTCCGGGTCGGCGGTCATCCAGTCGCCGACCCTGGCGCTGCCGTCGGCCGCTCCCTCGGCGGCCAGGCGGACGAGGTCGCGCTCGGTGAGGATGCCCACCGGGACCCCACCGTCGATCACCACGACGGAACCGATCTCGTGCTCATGCATGTGGGCCGCTGCAGTCGACACCAGTTCGGTGGTATCCGCCGTCACCACCGGGCTGCTCATGATGTCGGCGACCGCACGAGTTGCCAAAGTCGCCTCCGGACGGTGTATCGGGTTCGGGCCCGGCTGGAGTGTACTGGGGGCATGCGGATGAGCGGCCTGAACGTCATCGTCACCGGCGCGTCGTCCGGGATCGGGCTGGAGACCGCTCGCCTCCTCGCCGCCAGAGGCGCCCACGTGACGGCGGTGGCCCGCAGCCTCGGTCCGCTCGAGGACCTGGCGGCCGGGTCGCCGAGGATCATCCCTTTGGCTGCGGATCTCACGGTGGAGTCGGACCGGGCCGCCCTCGTCGCGCGGGCCGGCGCGGTGGACGTGCTGGTGAACAATGCCGGCATCGGCTGGCTGGGCACGGTCGTCGACATGCCGGCCGAGCAGGTGCAGAAGCTGTTCGCCATCAACGTGCTGGCCCTGATCGACCTCACCCAGCGGGTCCTGCCCGGGATGCTCGCCCGTCGTCGCGGCCACGTCGTGAACGTGGCGTCGGTGGCGTCGTGGGTATCGGTCCCGCCCCTCACCGTGTACTCGGCCACCAAGTTCGCCGTGCAGGGGTTCAGCGACGGGCTGCGCCGCGAGCTGGCGGGCACAGGGGTGCACCTCACCACGGTGAACCCGGGACCAGTGGCCACCCGCTTCGGTGCCCGAGCCCGCTTCGAGGACCCCCGCACGGAGCACATGGAGGACTCCACGATGCCCGGCGTGCCGGCGTCGCTGGCCGCGTCGGCCGTGGCGCGCGCCGTGCGAATGGGCGGGCTGCCGGGCTACACCAGCATTGCCGTCCCCCGGATGCTCGGCTTCACCCGCCTCGGTGCCCTTCCCGGGCTGCGCCTCGCGTCCGACGCCTTCGCCGTGGTCTTCCGGGGCGTCCGCGCCGAATCCTTCGAGTAGCGGCCGTCGGGAGCCGACGCTCTATCTCATGGCGGGAGGGGGCTGGCAGGTCGGGCACCACCACACGTCTCGGGGACCGTCGCCGGTGACGGCGGTGCGGATGGCGGCGCGGCAGCGGAAGCAGGGGCGGCCGGTGCGGCCGTACACGAGTGGGCCCGATGGTCCGCCGGCGGGGCCGAACCGGCGGTCGTACCCGGGGGCCGGGCGCAGGTTCGCCCGCATGAGCGCGGCGGCCTGCTCGATGAGGGCGGTGAGGGCGGCGTCGTCGAGCGCAGCTGCCGATGTCTCGGGGTGGATGCGGGTGAGGAACAGGGTCTCGCACCGGTAGATGTTGCCGATGCCGGACAGGATCCGCTGGTCCAGCAGCACGTCGCCGACGGCACGCTGGGGCGGCTGCCGCCGGACACGACGGAGCACCTCTTCCATGTCGAAGGGATGGTCGAGGATGTCGGGCCCGAGACCGGACAGCGAGGGGTGGCGCTCCTCCTCCCCTTGCGCGAGCAGTTCGACGACGGGCGCGTTGAAGCAGACCGCCACCCGGTCTCCCGCCTCCAGCACGACCCGTGCCTGCCACGCCGGCTTCCGCCACCGATCGCCGGCCGAGTAGAGGTGCCAGGACCCGGTCATGCGCATGTGGGTGTGCAGCACGTCGCCGCCGGAGAAGCGGATGAGCAGGTGCTTGGCCCGCGCCTCGACGCTCTCCACCGTCCGCCCCACCAGCCGGTCCGCCGGCACCTTCAGCCGCTGCGAGCGCGCCGCCGTGATCGTCCGGCCCTCCAGCCACTTCCCGAGGGACCTGGCCGCACGGAAGATGGTGTCGCCTTCAGGCATCGACGTCTTCGCCACGTTTCGAGGAAATGGCTCGCCATTCTGGCGAGCTATCTCCTCGAGACAGGTCAGGCATAGCGGACGAGACCTTTGGGGGTGGGGACGAACCCGGCGTCGGCCAGGTGGCGGGCCATCTCGGGGTCGGAGCGCTCGACGCTGAGGCGGGACAGACGGCCGTCGGCGAGCAGCGTGGTGACGGCTGCGACGGCCTGGGCCTCCCATTCGCCGTCGTAGGGGCGGAGGGCCACGAGGGCCCTGCCGCCTTTCTCCACGTAGAGGGAGGCGAGGCCGTCGAGGAGGACGACGTAGGCCCCCGCCACCCGGCGAGGGCCGGGAACCGGCCACGGGAGGGCCACGCCGTAGGCGTTGGCCGGGTCGGTGGTGGCCAGGAGGACGGCGGCCGGCGGCTCACCGGTGCCTGCTGCGCCCCGTGACGAGCGCAGGCGGTCGACGGCACCGGGCAGGGCGAACTGGGCGCCGCCCAGGCCGGACACGAAGTAGCCCCGGCGCACTCGACCCGACTCCTCCATGGCCCGCAGCACCGGGTAGACGCCGGCGAATCCGCCGGCCACGCCCTCGCCCCTGGCCGCCTCCCGGGTCAGGACGCCGTGGCGCTCGAGCAGGGCGCCGGCCTGGGCGGCCGCCGCCTCCGTCGGCGAGACGCCGCCCCGCTCCACCAGGGACCACCGGCCCTGGCCCCGAGGTGGCCCGAGCACGGCCAGGTTCCCGACACGGGGGCGCCCGCCGGCGGCCCGCTTGGCCGCAGCCGTGCTCCGGCGCTTGCCGGCCTGGGTGGCCCGCACGGGGGCGAAGGTGTCGTTGGTGACCTCGCCCGCCCACACCAGGTCCCACAGCGCTTCGAGGGTGGCGGAGTCGGTGGCGCCGCCCAGCTCCCGGAAGAAACACGCGCCTCTGGCCGCCAGGACCTCCCGCAGCCGGTCGTGCTCGTCGCCCCCCGGGCGGTCACCGACGACCGGCGACATCCGAGACAGCACGGAGCCCCGAAGGTGCAGCGCCACCTTGCCGTCGTCACGCCCGAGCGGACCGGCGCCGATCCACATGACCTCGCCGGCGGCAAGGAGCTCGTCGAGGTAGCGGGGCGAGTAGTTGCGCACCCGGGCCGGCAGCACGTCGCGCTCCAGCACGCTGGCCGGGATCGCCACGCCCTGGAGCTGGGCGACCACCTCGAAGGTGCGGTCGGGCCCGCCGGCGTCGGCGCCGACGCCCTGCCACGCCGGCAGGAAGCGGGCCAGCGCGTCCTGGCCGGTCGGCTCGACCTCCTTGCGCAGTGCGGCCAGGGAGCGCTGGCGCAGCTTGCGCAGCACCTCGGCGTCGCACCACTCCCGCCCGGTGCCGCCCGGGCGGAACTCGCCGCGGAGCACGGTGTTGGCCCGGGCCAGGCCGGCCAGCTCGGTGCGCACCAGCTCGTAGGGGACGCCGAAGCGGGCGGCCGGCTCACCCGTCCGGAACGGCCCGTGGGTGCGGGCCCAACGCCGCACCAGCTGGGTGAGGGCGTCGGGGACCGGCTCGAGGAACGCCTCCGGGACGCCGGCCGGCGTGGACACGCCCAGGGCATCGCGGTAGCGGCCGGCGTCCTCAGCGGCGATGAGTCGGACCTCGCCGGCGACGCGCACCTCCACCGCCCGCCGGTCCTTCACCAGCGAGGCGGCGAACGGCGTGCGGCACCGGGCGTCCAGCTCGGCCGCCGACAGGTCGCCGAGGCGGCGCAAGAGGTCGTGGGCGGCATCGGGCGTGGCCGCCCACCAGTCGGGGTCGAGGGCCTGCAGCTCCGCTTCCAGCTGGGCCAGGGCGGCCGGGTCGACGAGCTCGCGCAGCTCGTCGGAGCCCACCAGCTCGGCCAGCATGCGCCGGTCGAGGGTGAGGGCCTGGGCTCGGCGCTCAGCCAGAGGGGCGTCGCCCTCGTACATGAACGACGCCACGTAGGAGAAGGCGAGCGACGACGCGAAGGGCGACGGTACCGGCGTGTCGACGGCCACCACCCGGACCTTCCGGGAGCGGACGTCGGTCATGAGCGACACCAGCGCCGGAAGGTCGAAGACGTCCCGCAGACACTCCCGGTAGGTCTCCAGGAGGATCGGGAACGAGCCGTAGTTCGACGCCACGGCCAGGAGATCGGCGGCCCGCTGACGCTGCTGCCAGAGGGGCGTGCGCGACCCCGGCCGGCGGCGCGGCAGGAGCAGGGCCCGCGCTGCGTTCTCCCGGAATCGGGAGGCGAAGAGGGCCGACGAGCCGACGTCGCCCACCACCAGCTCGTCGATCTCGTCGGGGTCGAGCACCACCATGTCGGCCGGCGGCGCCTCGTCGGCCTCGGGCAGGCGCACGACGATGCCGTCGTCGGACCACACGGCGTGGACCTCGACGTCGAGGCGCCGGCGGATCCTGGCCTCGATGGCCAGCGCCCACGGCGCATGGACGCGGGCGCCGAACGGGGAGAGCACGCAGATCCGCCAATCGCCCAGCTCGTCCCGGAACCGCTCGATGACGACCTGGCGGTCGGTCGGCAGCACGCCGCCGGTGGCCTCGCGCTCCTCGTCGAGATAGGCGCGCAGGTTGCGCACGGCCAACTCGTCGAGGTGGCACTCGGCGGCCAGCCGCTCGTCGGACCACCCGTCCACCTCCCGCACGAACGCGCCGAGGGCCCGGCCCAGCTCGTAGGGGCGGCCGATCTTGTCGCCGTGCCAGAAGGGCATCTTCCCCGGCTCGCCCGGCGCCGGCGTGACCACGACCCGGTCACGACTGATCTCCTGAATGCGCCAGGTGGTGGCACCGAGCATGAACGTCTCGCCCACCCGGCTCTCGTAGACCATCTCCTCGTCGAGCTCGCCGACACGGGACCCCTCGGGCGTGAACACGCCGAACAGCCCCCGGTCGGGGATGGTGCCCCCGCTGGTGACGGCGAGCATGCGGGCGCCGGGTCTGGCCCGAAGCGTGCCCGCCACCCGGTCCCACACCAGGCGGGGCCGCAGTTCGGCGAACTCGTCCGACGGGTAGCGACCGGACAGCATGTCCAGCACCCCCTCGAGGGCCTCGGCGTTGAGCTCGGCGAACGGGTGGGCACCGGCGACCACGCCGGCCACCTCGTCGACCGTCATGTCCTCCACCGCCACCATGGCCACGATCTGCTGGGCCAGCACGTCGAGCGGGTTCAGCGGGACGCGTGTCTCCTCGATGAGCCCGTCCACCATGCGCTGGGCGACGACGGCGGCCACGAGGAGGTCGCCCCGGAACTTCGGGAAGATGCGGCCCTTGCTCGGCTCACCGACCCTGTGGCCGGCCCGGCCGATGCGCTGCAGACCGCTGGCCACCGACGACGGCGCCTCCACCTGGACGACGAGGTCGATGGCGCCCATGTCGATGCCCAGCTCCAATGACGACGTGGCCACCAGCGCCGGCAGCTTCCCCGCCTTGAGGGCGTCCTCCACCTCCAGGCGCTGCTCCCGAGCCACGGATCCGTGGTGGGCCCGCACCAGCTCCTCACCCGCCAGCTCGTTCAGGCGGCCCGACAGGCGCTCGGCCAGGCGCCGCGAGTTCACGAAGATCAGCGTGGACACGTGCTGGCGCACGAGGTCGAGGAGTACCGGATGGATGGCCGGCCAGATGGAGGAGCGCACCTCGGGGTCGCCGGCGGCGGGCCCGTTCATCACCAGCTCCTCGTCCCGGACGATGGGCCTGCCGAGCTCGCCCATGTCGTCCACGGGAACGACGATCTCGAGGTCGACGGCCTTGCGGACACCGGTGTCGACGACCGTGACGGGGCGGACCTCACCGGTCGGCGTGCGGCCTCCGAGGAAGCGGGCCAGCTCGGCGAGCGGCCGCTGGGTGGCCGACAGGCCGATGCGCTGGGGCGGCCTGCCGCCGGCCTTGTCGATGAGGCGTTCGAGGCGCTCCAGCGACAGGGCCAGGTGGGTCCCGCGCTTGGTGGCGGCCACCGCGTGGATCTCGTCGACGATCACGTGCTCCACCGACGCGAGGATCTCGGCGGCGGCCGACGTGAGGATCAGGTACAGCGATTCCGGCGTGGTGATGAGGATGTCGGGGGGGTGCCGTGCGATGTCGCGCCGGTCACGGGCAGGGGTGTCGCCGGTGCGGGTGGCCACCGAGATGTGCGGCGGCTCCAGCCCGGCCCGCTCGGCCTCCAGGGCCATGCCCGCCAGGGGTGCCCGGAGGTTGCGCTCGACGTCGTAGGTGAGGGCCTTCAGCGGGGAGACGTAGAGGACTCGGCAGCGCTTCTTCGGATCCTCGGGCGCCGGCGTGGCGAGGAGCCGGTCGAGCGTCCAGAGGAAGGCGGCCAGGGTCTTCCCGGACCCCGTCGGGGCCAGGATCAGGGCCGACTGGCCCTGGCTCACGGCGTCCCAGCCCTGCTCCTGGGCCGGCGTCGGTGCCGCGAACGCAGAAGTGAACCACGAACGGGTGATCGGCGAGAACCGGTCCAGGGCCGCCATTGCCTCTCAAGAATATGACAGCCGTGTAAGTTGCGCCCCGTCGCCCTGTGGCCGGCTCAGCTCCAGTGGCCGACCAGGTTCCTGTAGACGACGGAGTCCGAGAGCAGCTCGTCGTGGGCGCCCACCGCGGGCACGGCCCCGTCGAGCACCAGGACACGACCGGCGCGCAGCGCCGAGCTGATCCGGTGGGCGATCACGATGAGCGTGCCGGGACGGCTGGCGAAGGCGCGCTCGACGAGCGCTTCGGCCGCCGGGTCCAGATGGCTGGTCGCCTCGTCGAGGACGACCACGGGCGCGGGCGAGAGGTAGGAGCGGACGAGGGTGAGCAACTGGCGCTCGCCGCTCGACAGCGACTGCGGCGACAGCGCTGCGCGATGGCCGCCGAGACGCTCCACCAGCGGCCGGGCGCCGAGCAGGTCGACGACCTCGTCGACCTCGGCCATCGGGACGTCGTCGCGGAGGTACGTGAGGTTCTCCAGCACGGTCCCGGCGAAGACGTACGCCTCCTGGGGGATGAGCACGCGCAGCGGCGGCAAGCCGGCGGCGGCGACCCGGCTGGCATCCACGCCGCCGATCAGGACGTCGCCGCCGTCGGGCGCCAGGAGGCCGGCGATCAGGCCCGCCAGCGTCGACTTCCCGACGCCGCTCGGCCCGACGATGGCGAGGTGGTCTCCTTCGGGCACGACCAGGTCGAGGTGGGTGATCACGGGTTCCGGTGATGTGCCGTACCGGAAGGTCACGTCGTCCAGGCGGATCTCGTACCCGGCGGGCTGCAGCTCCCGGGCCGCGTGCGTCGGGGACGGGCCCTCGGCGGCGCACCCGCCGGTGGCCTCGACCACCCGATCGAGGGTCACGAACAACCACAGGCCGCTGCCGCCCAGCTCCCGGACGAGCGTCTGCAGGGCGGGGTGCACCCCGTACACGACGTACGTCAGGGCGCCGAGCAGCTCCCCGGTCGAAGCGCCGTTGCGAACCAGCCAGCGCCCACCGACCAGGAGCAGGACCACGGGGAGCCAGCCGCCGATGGCGACCGCGCACGTGCGCACGGCGGTGAGCCGGGCCAGCGCCCGCGTGGCTGAGGCGTGGGCCTCGATGTGGGTGTCGACGCCGCCGAACACCGTCTGCTCGCCGCCACAGGCCACGATGTCTCGCAGGCCCTCGGCCATGACCGACGAGGCGTCGGACAGCGCCTCCTCGGCGAGGATGCTGGCGCGCTGGCGGGCGGCAAGGGGGCCGAGGGCGGCGGCGAACACGAGAAGACCGACGACCAGCGGCGGGACGACCAGCACCGATGCCGCCGGCAGCAGCCCGACCAGCCCCACGAGGGCGCTGATGGCGGTGACCACGAAGCCTTGCGCGGTCATGAGCACGCCGGCGTAGGCCTCGCGCAGGATCTCCACGTGGTGCGTCACGCGAGCCACGCCGCCGCCGTTCGCACCGATGCGTCCGGGCGAGGTGGCGTCGCGTAGCGCGCCGGTCACCACCAGCTCCACCAGCTCGTCGCGGAATGGCTCGACCAGGGCGGCCAGGCGAAGGTAGGTCTGCCGGGCGCCCCAGGCGCCGGCGACGACGGCCAGGGCGAGCACCCCGAGCCAGGCGAACCCGGTGGCGGAGCGGTGGGCGAGGAAGCCATGGTCCAGGGCCCGGGCCAGCAGCCGTCCTGACAGGAACGCCGGGAGCGCCTCGACCAGGGACCACCCGGCCAGCCCGGCCAACTGGCGACGCCTTCCCCGCAGCGACCTGGCCAGCAGGCGATACCCGGCTCGCCGCCGCTCGCGCCGGGTCACGCCGCTCCCTGCCTCGCGTCGACCGGCTCCGCGACCGGCGGCGGGTGGTCGACGTCGATCGGCACCTCGTCCACGGCGTCGCCCACGGTGTGCATGTCATCCGCCGGAGTCGACGGTGCGTCCGCTCCGTCGAGCGTCTCGGCGGCGGCCGGCCCAGGGGCACCGAAGACGGCGCGGTATTCGGCGTGCGGCCACAGCAGCGAGTGCGGGCCCACGGAACGGACCCGACCTCGCTCCAGCCACACGACCAGGTCGGCGCGGGCGGCGGTGGAGGCCCGCTGGGCGACCACGAGGCGGGTGCGGTTGCCCAGCCGGCCGGTGAGCACGCGACCGATCTGGTGTTCCGTCACGGTGTCGAGGCTGGCGGCGACGTCGTCCAGCACCACCAGCCGGCCGGCGTGGGCGAAGGTCCTGGCCAGCCCGAGCCGCTGCGCCTCGCCCCCGGAGAGCGGCGTGTCCTCCATCGGCGTCTCGTACCCGGCCGGGAGGTGGCGGACGAAGTCGTCGGCACGGGCTGCACACGACGCGGCGACGAGCTCTTCGCGCGCCGGCGCCGTGTGACCGAAGGCGATGGCGTCGGCCACGGTGGCGCCGGTCAGCACGGGGCGCTCGAAGCCGTAGGTGACGCAGCGACGCAGGGCGTCGTGGGACAGGGAGCCAAGGGCCACGCCGTCGAGCAGGACCTCGCCCTCGTCGGGGTCGGCCAGCCGGCCGGCCAGGGCGGCGAGAAGCGACTTGCCGGAGCCCGACCGCCCGACCAGGGCGACGAGGGCGCCGGCCGGCACGTCGAGGGACACGTCGTCGAGGACGGGCCGGCCGTCCCGACGCACCGTCACGCCGCGGAACTCGAGCCTGCCCCCGCCGGCTGCCGTCGCCGTCCCGTACACGGGCGGAGGCGCCTGGAGCACGTCGGCGACGCGTGCCGCGCCGGCCCGTGCCCGGGCCAGGCGGTTGGCGACAGTGGCGATCGATCCGAGCCCCGACGCCAGCTGGACGTACTGCCCGGCGGCGAGGAGCTGGCCCGGCGTGAGGTGCCCCGATGCCAGCCGGAAGCCGGCGACAGCCAGCACCACGACCTCCAGCAGGGGGAGGAGGAGCGCGTCCTGGGCGGCGAGGCGGACCTGCGCCCGCCACATGCCCATGCCGAAACGCCGCAGCTCCGGCAGCGGCGCGAGCACCCTGCGCACCTCCCGGTCCGCGGTACCCGCAGCGGCGATGGTGCGGGCCCCGGAGAAGGCGTCCACCAGACGCCCGGCGATTCCGGCCTGGACCTCCAGGTAGCCGGCGGCCATGGCGGAGGCGTCGCGCATGAACGTCCGCAGCAGCAGGAGCAGCAGCGGGAGGCCGGCGAGGAAGGCGACGCACAGCCACGGGTCGATGAGGGCGAGCGCCACCACCCCGCCCACCGACGGCACCAGCGTCGTCGCCATGCCCACGACGTCGGGCACGACCCGTCCGGCCGCCGCCGCGTTTCCCACCATCCGGCTGCTGAGATCGCCGGCGTTCACCCGGCCCGCCCGGGTGCCGAGGGCGAGCACGTGGACGAGCAGGGAGCGCCGCAGCCAGGAAGTGGAACACGCCGTGGCGGTTCCGGTCACGACGTCATCGATCACGTCGGCCGCGGCGAGCACGGCCACGATGACACCGCACCACGCCAGCCATGACGTGGAGGTGCCCAGGACCACCGAGTCCACCGCTCGCCCGAGCACGGCCGGCAACGCCGTCTGGGCTGCTGCCATGGCCAGGCCCGTGAACGCCAGCACTCCGAGGGCGGCCCGGCCCTGCCCCGACGCCCGCGCCAGCAGACGGTCGGCGGCCCGGGCATCGGGTCGCGAGACGTCCTGCGTGCGCTCGTCGTTCACTGTTCCTACTTCGTCATCCGTGCGTCCCGGATGCTCGATCACGGCGACCGTGACGAGCGGGAATGGTTCGATGTGCTGCGCCGCGGGGCAGCCGCCCAATCACCCGAGCGGTTGCCCCGTGGCGCCATGCACGTCTGTTGTTAGCAGAGGAGAAGGCTCAGGCCGCTCCGGCCGCAACCCTTGCTGGCGCCGCTATTCCTCTTGCCGTTGCTGGCAGAAGGCTTTTCCTCCAGACCCTGCAGGTCGAGAAGTGCCATGTGTCAGTCACCTCCTTTCTGTAGCTGTGAGAGAACGTGCTCCGCCGCCCCCTCGCGCCGGGTCGGGCGCAGGAAGGGGAGGTGGACGGGGGTGTCGTGGAAGGCGGAGGCGAGGGCGAAGAGCACGCCTGCGCTCCCCGAGGCCAGATCCATCGAGAGCCGGAGGAGCATCTCGCCGGGAAAGGCCACGTTGCCGTCGTAGTCGACGGCGTGCCAGGCCAGGCGGCGGACGTGCCGGGCGACCCGCGGGTCGGCCGCAGCTGCCTCCTGCGATTGCCCGCCGGCCAGGTGCAGGAGCATCCCACTCCGGCCGTAGAACAATCCCGGTTCGATGAAGAACTCGCTGGATGCGGTCCGCCGGATGGCTGCGGCCGCAGCCGCGAAGCGGTCGTCGTGGCGGTGGCGCAGGTACTCCTCGAGCACCATGCCGACGCCGACGCTGCCGTCCATGAGGTACGGCATGGTGCGCCAGCCCTCGTCGACCTCCAGGGCCCCGTCCTCTCGGGCGACGCACCGGCGGAGGTCCTGGGCGAGAGCGGTCGCGGCCAGATCGAGCAAGGACCCGTCGCCGGACCGCTCGTACAACCGGATGAACAGGAGCGCCGGTCCGGACGAGCCGCGCATGAGCCCGGCGTAGGGATGGGCCCCACCGCTGATGGCCGGCGTGCTGTCCTCGTCGCCGAGGCGGTCGGCCACGCACTGCGCCGCCGTCCAGGCCAACTCGCTGGCGGACGGGTCGGCGTGGCGCTCCCCGAGGTGGTGGAGGTTCAGGGCGATTCCCGACAGGCCCCCGAAGAGGTCGAGGCCGAGCCGATCCCACCGGCCCTTGACGTCGTCCATGCAGATGTCGAGGACCTTCTGCGCCTCGGCCCGGTACTCGAACCGGTCGAGCACGTAGGCGACGCCTTGCAACCCGTCGTAGAAACCGAGCCGGGATCCGGGCTCGGGGTGGGTGGCTCGCTGCACCAACCATTCCTCGTAGTCGCCGGACCGCCCGGCGCCCGTCTCGGCCAGCGCGTACAGGACGCCGGCGGCCCCGTAGGCGAGGTTCAGTCCGCCCGTCTGGAACTGCTTGATGTCGCCGGGGAACAGGCGGTCATCGCGCTCGGGCGTCGCGGAGGCTCGGATGGCGGCGACGATGGAAGCACGGGCAGCAGGCCAACCGTCGACGTCCGGGGCCAGCAGATCCCATACGGGGGCGCCGGTCCCGATGCCGTCCGGACGGCCGGCGGAGACGATGGTGGTGGCGGCCTCGTCGAGGTAGCCCTCGGGCACCGGGAAGAGGGTGGCGATCTCGGCGGCGAGGTGCCGGGCCTTGGTCCGGTCGAAGGCGAACATGCTGGTGAGCGGCAGGAACATGTAGAGCCGGAGGCAGGCCAGGGCATATCGGTCGACGTCGACGCCCGCGCACCCGTGGGGCGGGGCGAACCCGGGGGCGCCCAGCGTCGGCCGCAGGCCGTCGTCCACGTCGCCCGAGACCTCGAAGTCGATGAGTGCGATCGAGCCGTCGGGGCGTACGAGGACGTTGTTGGGATGGAAGTCACGGAAGACGACGCCGCGCTGGTGGAGCGCGTCGATCGCCCGCTCCACCGCCGTGCACATGTCGACGGCCCACGCCGTGTAGGCAGCCACCTCCGCCGGGTCGGCCTCGTCGGTGAGCAGCGGATACCGGCCCACCACCTGGTCGCTCAGGGACTCGCCCTCGATGAACTCCATGGCGAGGAAGCGGTGGTCGCCCACGTCGAACGAGTCGACCACCCGGGGAACGCTCTCCAGCCCGGCCAGCCGCTCGAGGATCTGCCGTTCCCGTTCCAACCGGGCCACCGCGTCGGTCCGGGCCCGATCGAGGCCGGCGTGGGGCCGAGCCTCCTTGAGCACGATGCGCGACCCCGTTCGCTGGTCGACGCCCTCGTAGAGCCCGCCGCCGTTGGAGAAGTGGAGGGCCCGTTCGACCGTGAATGGCAGGTCCTTGACCGTGGCATTGGCGCGAGCCGTGAGGTGCGGCTCGAGGAAGGGAGGCAGGGGCACCCACGAGGGCGGCTTGAAGACCGGGCCGCGCGCGTCGGGCACGAGCTCGCCCGCGTCGTCGGCGATGGCAAGCACCAGCTCTCCGTCCGGCCCGAGGCAGTAGCGCTCGGCAAAGCCGCCGTACCGGACGAAGAGCGGGCCGTCGCCCCATCGCAGGTCGCTGAGGATGTAGGGCCCCGGCTGCCCCTCGAGCATGGTCCCCAGCTCTTCGAGGATCGTCCCCAGCTCGGTCTCGTCCTTCGGATAGATCGTCACGAACTTCCCGCTGGCACCTCGGTCGGCATACTTCGAGTTGCGCAGGAGGACGTACTGAAGGCTCCGGATGAACTTGAACGGGATACGTCGGGGAACGCAGTACTCGAAGACGACGGCCAGCACGTCTTCGGCGTTGTCGAGGCAGGTGGACGCATGGATCTTCCACCCCTGCTGGGGCATCTCCACGTCCTCGGGCCAGCAGATCAGCCAGTCGTCCGAGGGCACGCGACGCCATCCCTCGGGCAGGGGGCGGTCGGCGATGGCGAAGTCGACGTCGTCGCCACGCGTCACGGTGCACGAGTCGTAGAAGATGGGATCAGCTAGGCAGTACTCCTCGTACCCCTGCTCCACGCCCCATCCTCCTATCCCGCAGTCGTGCGCCCGCCAACGGGCGCGTGAGGTATCGACGAACACGTCGTCGTCAGGCTCCGCCGAGCCACTGGCACGTCCGGTGACTTCCCCAGCTACCGCATGTTGAGATCGAGGAGCAGGGACGCCGCACGCCTCCGCTCCCACTTGTTCCGCCTGCCGCACCCCGCAGGCACGCCGGCCGGAGGGATGCCACTACCGCCTTCGTGCATGGGTGTCTACCCGGCGGTACCCGGCCCGAAACAAGTAAATCGCGGAAAGTGTGGCCGGTTATACGGGAAAAGGAAGACAATAACGGTTTGTCCGATTGGCAGGTCCTGCCACCCCTGGCAGCCGGAAATGGCCCAGGCGTCGTGCCATCATATGGAAAACCGACGAAACGTTTTTGTTGGTCGAATCAGCCAGGGCCGGGCCCGGCGGGGCGCCGAGGCGGCGATAGCGTCGTGTCGTGGATCTCGTGCGGTGGGAGAGGCGCCCCAACCTTCGCCGGCCGGTGCTCATCGCCGCCTTCGAAGGGTGGAACGACGCGGGTGACGGAGCGTCGATGGCGGCCAGGTGGCTGGCCGCCGCCTGGGAGGCCCGCACGTTCGGCACCATCGATCCCGAGGAGTTCTACGACTTCACGGTGACGCGTCCCCACGTCCGCCTCGTCGACGGTCTCACCCGCCGCGTCGACTGGCCGGACGGCGAGCTGCAGGCCGCGTCGCCGGCGGGATCGGTGCACGACGTCGTGTTCCTCCATGCCGCCGAGCCGCAGCTGCGATGGCGGACATACGCAGCGACGGTGGTGGAGATCGCCACCACGCTCGGCGTGGAGCTCGCCATCACCCTCGGCGGCCTCGGCGCCGAGGTGTCGCACACCCGACCCGTCAGGGTCACCGGCACGGCGGCCGATCCCCAGCTGGTCCAGCGGCTCGGGCTCCGGCGATCACGCTACGAGGGGCCCACCGGCATCGTCGGCGTGCTCCACGACGCGTTCGGCCGGGCCGGGATCCCGTCGGCGTCGCTGTGGGCCAACGTGCCCCACTACGTGTCGGCCACGCCGTCGCCGAAGGCGGCGCTGGCGCTGGTGGAGCGGGCCGGGGCGCTGCTCGGGGTCACCGTCGCCGCCTCCGATCTGGAGATCGCGGCGGCGGCCTACGAGCGCCAGGTGACCGAGGTGGTCGAGGACGACGACGACATCGCCGCCTACGTGAGCCGGCTCGACGAGCTGGGGGCCGCCGACGACGAGGAGCTCGAGTGGCCACCCGGTGACGGCCTCACCGACGAGGTCGAGCGCTTCCTGCGGGAGCAGTCACCGGAGTAGGCCGCGTGCCTGCGCTCAGGGGTGGACGCCGTAGCGGGCCAGGATGGCGGCCGCGTCCGGGAACACCGACGCGGCCGATTCCACGAGGTCGGTCGGCCTGGCCACTCGGTACGCGTGCCGGGCCACGTAGACGCGCAGCGCGCAATCCACCAGGTCGGCGTCGCCCAGTGCGGCCACCGCCTGCGCACCCTGGATGTAGACGCTGCGGTAGTAGATGCTCTTGCGCGACTCCCAGAACGTCATCGGCTCACCCACGTGCCCGCGCCCGGCGGCGGGGATCGACGTGGACCGCATGCTCGCCAGCGTGCCCTCGACCCTCGCCTCGGCGTAGGTGGCCAGCCCCTCGTCCAGCCAGGGGTCGCGGCCCTGGTTGTTCTCGACGAGGCCGTAGAACCACATGTGGGCCACTTCGTGCGATGTCGTGCGTCCATTGGTGCCGGGGCCCTGGAGCACGTGCATCGGGTACTCGATGCCGCCGCTCAACGCCGGCGTGATGGCGAGCGTGTACGCAGGCCACGGGTAGGGGCCGAACCGGCGCCCGTAGTCCTCGAGGGCGCGGACGACCTTGGCCAGGTACACCTCGGGTGAGTCGCCGATGTCGGCGTGCACGCCCACCGTCACCCGCACCGGCTGTGGCGCGTTGGCCGTGCCCGTCGCCAGCGTGAAGTGCCCCACCGACAGGGCGAAGTCGGGGACGCCGGTCGCCGTCCACCGGCCGCCCCCCTCGTTCGTCCCGGTGGCCAGCACGTCGAAGCCCGACGGGACCGTGATCGTGGCCTCGAAGTCGGCGGCCGCCGTCGTGGTGGCCTCGGCAAACCCCGACGACGCCGGCTGCTCGGCCCAACCGATCCCGGGTTCCCAGGCCAGCACGGGGTAGAAGGAGCCGAGGCGGATGGCGTCGCCCGTGCGCGAGATCCGGTCCGAGACCGTGCCCGGGAGCGTGAGACGCCACGGCACCGAGACCTCGACGGCGTGGCCCGCGGCCAGGTTGCCGGGGCGGGCGACCACCGTGGTCGGGTCGGTCGTGACGGCGTCGACCTGCCTGCCGCCGACCGAGACCCCGCCGACGTCGAGCCTGGCCCCGCCGGCGGCCGTCCGCGGCGCGTTGGCCCACAGGCGGAACACCAGCTTGTCGGTGTTGAGATCGGGGGTGAAACGCACCACGGTCTCGCCCTCGACCACGTTGTCGGCCGGCTCCACGTCGATCCGCAGCGTGTACCGGGACCGGTCGTCCCGTGGGGCGACCCGCGGCGGGATGGACGGGCACGACGGCGGCGCTCCGGCCGGCGCCGCCGTCGCCGGCGCCGCCGACGTGGTGGGGCGTCCTGCCGTGGTGCCCGGCGCAGCCGGCGTCGTGGACGACGGCCCGGGGCCCGCCGTCGTCGACGGGCCCGTGGTGGACGTGGTCGACGACGACGTCGAGGTTCCCGGCGCAGCCGCATCGTCGCCGCCGCAGGCGCCGGACGTGACGGCGGCGACGACCAGGAGCGCAGCCGCCGTCCGTCGGGACATGCCCCATGCTCGCAGCCCGGGCACCTCGGTGTGGGGCGGGCGCGCCACCTGGGCGGGGCGCGGCCGCGCAGGGCGGATGGCCCACCTAGTGTCGCCGCCGTGCCCGGCGATCGTCTCGTCCCGACCTGCGTGTGGCGCATCTCCGCCGACGTGGTGCGGGCGCTCGACGAGCGCTTCGGCGAGCCGGTGGACGCGTACGTGAACGGGTCGCAGGTATGGATCCGCGAAGACGGCCCGGGCGGCATCTCCCTCGAATGGCGGCTTCACCCCGTGGCCGGCTTCCGCCGCCCTGCCGGCATCGGCACCGACGACCTGTTCCCCACCGTCGCCCTGGCCGTCGCCGGGCAGGGCGGCCCGGCACCCGCGCCCGAGTCGCTGTGGGACGGGCTGGAGGCGTTCCCGGCCTACGGCGACGAGACGGAGCCGGCGCCCCTGCGTCGGGCCGCCCGCGACGCCCTCGGTCTGCCCCCCGACGGCGCCGGTCTCGTCGACCACGGCGCCATCGGCGACGAGTGGGAGCGCACGGGCGGGCGGGTATCGGTGATCGAGGACCTGCTCCGCCAGCTGGCTGCGCCCTCGGAGCGCGAGCTGTAGAGCCCAGCCGATCAGCCGGGCGGGGCCGGCGGGCGAGGCGGGTCGAAGAGGGCCTCCACGTGCTCACCGCGCAGGGCGGCGAACGCCGTGCGACCCCAGCGGTCGACGCCGGCCAGGGGCGACGGGAGGGCGCCCTCGGCGAACCACCCCACGTCCAGGCACTCGAGCGGATGGGCCTTCAGCGTGCCGCCCACGGCCCGGCAGTGGAACACGACCGAGTAGAGCGGGATGCGGGTGAAACCCAGGCGCATCCCGTCGAGCACGGCCAGGAGACGCAGTGGTTCGACGTCCATGCCGGTCTCCTCCCAGACCTCTTTGACCGCGACCTCCGACGCCGAGTAGCCGACGTCGGCCCATCCCGTGGGGTACAGCCACACGCCCGAGTCGGCCCTGCGCACGAGGAGCAGCTCGCTGCGCTCGTTGCCCACGACGGCCCCGACGGCGACCTTCGGTGTGACGTAGCCGGCCACCCCCTCGCCCACCGACCGCATCCACTCGTCGACGAGGGCGTCGGCGGCCAGCGGGTGCCCGGCGGCCGCCCGCATGTCCGCCGCCACCTTCAGGACCTCCTCGAAGCGCTCCCGCTCGTACAGGCTCTCCGTGAAACCGAGACCGGTGCGGGCGACGGCGGAGAGCGCTTCGCTCCAGCGGAGCAGGTCCGACGTGGAGGCGGGCGCCGCGTCCTCGTTGTCCACGGCGGTCGAGGCTAACGCCTCACCCCACCGCTCGACGCCGGCGGCCCGGGCCGATCAGCGCTGCCAGTATGGCTGGGTCACGGTGAGGAGGACGGCAAAATGGCGAAGAGCCTGGAGGACGCCCGGCGCAGGCTGGACGACGAGTTCGGACAGGTCCGGCGGCGGCTGGCCAAGATCCACAAGGCCCTCGACAAGGTCGAAGAGGCCGGTCCGGAGGACGACCTGCACGACCTGTTGAAGGACCTCGAGGACGAGGTGAAGGAGGTCCGTACCGGCGGGCTGACGGGGTCCGGCGCCAACGGCCACCGTCGCGCCCTCGAGGAGTACCGGCATATCAAGTCGGGGTGAGCCGCGCCGTCGCGTCGCGGCGGTCTCAGACGACGGGCAGCAGCCCCTGGACGACCGGCGTCCTGGTGCTCGAGACCACGCCACCCGCCTCCTCGGCGGTGAGGGCCAGCACCGAGACGCCCGGGCTGGCCACCTTGAATGCGGCCACGCCCGGATCGGAGCCGAGCACGCCGACCGACACGGCCCGATCACCGGTCACGGCCCACAGCTGGTACGTCTGGCTGTCGGGCAGCTTCGGCAGGTTGTCGCCGACCAGGAAGGCGTCGCCGTTGTCGCGTACGACGGCCTGCACGATGGTGACACCGTCGTTCGAGCGCAGGTCGACCCGGCGGGCCGAGGTGTCGAGGAGCGCCGCCCGCACGGCCTCGTCGAGCCCCTTCTCCTGCAACGCCGCCGCCAGCTCGTCGGTGCGGCCGTCGAGATGGCGCACCTGCACCCCGAGGATGGCGATGACGGCGGCGGCGGCAGCAGCGACGGCGGCGGCCATCCGGAGCGGGATCGACCGGCGGGGCCGGCGACCGCTCATCGACACCACCCGTGCCATGTCGAGCTGCGGCGGCGGTTCCTCCAGGTTGCCGGCGATACGGGCCCATACGCCCGGCGGTGCGGTCGAGCCGACCTGGGCCAACGACGCCGCCACCTCGCGGTGATCGGCGACCTCGGCGCGGCAGCGCGGGCAGTCGCGGAGGTGCACCTCGACGAGATCGGCCTCCTCGGCGTCCACGGCGTCGAGGGCGTACACCCCGAGCAGCTCCTGGATCTCCAGATGTGTCAGTTCCACGCGATCTCCCCCGAGTCTCCCAAGTCGCTCGACGACAACGCCGAGCGCATGCGCTGCAGTCCCGCTCTGATCCTGCTCTTGACCGTCCCCTCCGGCTCGCCCAGGAGTGTGGCGACCTCGCGGTAGGTGTGGCCCCCGAAGTAGGCGAGCTCGATCGCCCGGCGTTCGGCCGCCGGCAGCACGGCGACGACTTCCTTCACCTTCTCGGCGACCGTCAGGTCCCACACCTCGTGCTCGAGGTCGTAGCCGGCCTCGGCCGTCTGGCGGGCCTCACGTTCCTCCCGCCGCCGCCGCGAACCGTCGGACCGCAGGAGGTCGACGGCTCGGCCGTGCGTCTGGGCCAGCAGGTACGAGCGCAGTGAACCCCGGTCCGAGTCGAACTTGTCGGGTTGGGTCCACAGGCGCAGGAACACCTCCTGCACGACCTCCTCGGCGGTGGTCAGATCGGCCAGCACCCTCCGGGCCAGGGCGAACACGGCGCCGGCGTGGCGGCGGTACGCCTCGGCCAGCGCGTCCTCCCGGTACCTGGCGATGGCCACGACCAGCGCCCCGTCACTCATCTCCTGAAGCGCAGCCGTCACCGGTGTCTCTTCGGACCCGGTCAGGGGGCTGGATGGCACCTCGGGCGCCATCGACCTACGCGGTCATCCGAATTTGGTGGGGAACTGGCGGGCGATGCCGGTGGCGAGGAGAAGAGCGGTCCCCGGCATGTGCATCGCCGCCGTGCGCAGCTTGCTCACCTGCCCGGCGTCCTTGGCCGCTTGGGCGTCGACGGTGGCCAGGAGGGTCTCGACGTGCGCGCCCAAATCCTCGGCGACCGCCGTCTTGGCCAGCTTGGGATTGGCGTCGTTGAGGAACGAGGCGAAGGTGCTGCGGTAGCCGTCGAGAGCCGACCGGGCGGCGCCCTTCTTGGTCGTGTCCCCTGCGGCGGCCGCCTCGGCGTAGTCGACGATGAACTCGATGTGCTGGCGCCAGAGCTGGAGGAACCGCCGGGCCGCCTCGTCGCCGTAGACGGACCCGATGGCCCGCGACAGCTCCAGCGAGTTCTCGTCGAGCGCCTTGGCGGCCGATGTGGCATCACCTCCGCCGAGCATGGTGCCGGTGGCGATGCCGGCCAGGTAGGTGTGCTGTTGGAGCTTGGCGGCCAACGAGGTGCGCATGACGGCGCTGATGGCGTCGATCTTGCCGGTGACGTCGTCCTTCTTCTGCTTGGCGATGCCGGCCGCCAGCACGATGCCCACGTCGGCCATCTTGTCGGCCGCCTTCTTGAGCTTCGAGGCCGCCTCGGGGTCGTTCTTGGCCCTGGCGGTGATCGCCGACTCCAGGCTCGTGGCGTAGCCACCGAAGGATTCGGTGAGGGCCTCGGTGGTGAGCTGGACGTTCACCGTGTTGAGGACCTTGGCGATCTCGCCCTGGATGGCGGTGAGGGCGGCCTTGGCCGCCGCGACCGGCGCCTTGTCGGTCGAGGCGGCCACCGAGGTGAAGGCGACGAGCCCGGCCGTATGCCGGCGCCACGGGTCGAGGAACTGCGCTCCCGTGTCGGCTCCGTAGAATCCGGCCACGGCGGTGCCGAGGTCGGCCGAGTTCTGGTCGAGCACGGCGGTGGCGGGGCCGGCGTCCTGGCCCGCCAGCTGAGCGTCGGTGACGATGCCGACGAGCAGGACGTGCTCCTGCAGGAGGTCGGTGAGATCGGCTCGCAGGGTGGCGGCCGGGGACTCCACGCCCTCCTTGACGTCGTACTTGACCGTCGTGGCCGTGGTGGAGCCGCTCTTGCCGCTGTCGCTGCATCCGCCACCGAGCACGGCGACGCACATGATGCTTCCCAACACCTTCGCTCTGGCCCTGCGCATCAACCCTGCTCCTCGTGGGACGGCGTGGCCGCGGACGTTACTGCCCGGCCGGCGCTGCCTCCCGGTCAGTACTCGGTGATCTCGTTGATCTCGCGCTGGAGCTGCTTGTACTCCGGCGACTGGGTGATCGGGAGGAGCGCCATGAGCTTCGGTGTGTTGCCGGTGACCTTCACGCGGCCCTGCATGAACGCCGCGTTGGAGTCGAGCTCGCCCTTCTGGATCAGGGTGGCGTCGGCGTGCGACAGCGTGAGGGTGATCTCGGCGTCGTCGAGGTCGCCGAGCCCGCTCTCCAGCAGCTTGCCGTCGACGACGACCCAGTAGTACCTGACGTCGCCGCCCTCGGGCGCTCCCGTCAGCACGTACTGCAGACGGGCGGAGGCGCCCATCCGCTCGGGCTGGCCGTCGGCCATCTTGCGGGTCTCGTCGAGCCATTCCTGGCTGAGGAACTTGGCCATGGGCCCTCCTGAGATCTGGTTGCCCGCCTGGCGGGCGGACCGGAAGGGCGAATCTACCGCTGGTTGCCGGCCGGCGCCCCCCGGCCGGCGGCGCCGCCGGTGCGGGGCGACAGGGACAGCGCCGCATCGACACCGGCGAACAGGTCGTCCTCGGGCAACGGCGTCTCGACCAGGCTGCGGGCCAGCATGTACTCGTCGTAGGGGTACACGGCGTCGGCGACCTCGGCCGGCAGCCCGAACCAGAACGGGGACTCGGGGTCGATCTGGGTGGCGTGGGCCAGAAGAGCCTCCCCCCGCACGTGGGCGTGCGAGGAGATGTCGACCGTCGTGGTGATGAGGTCGTCGGCGGACGGCCGCTCGAGCCACCGTTCGCCGAACGGCGACTCCAATCCGAGCTCCAGGAACTTCTCGTGCATGGCCACGACGCGCTTCCGGGACCACTGCGTGTAATAGAGCTTCAGCGGTTGCCACGGCTCGCCAGTGCCCGGATAGGCGAGGGGATCGGCGCCCCGGTCGAAGGCGAGGACGGAGATGTCGTGCACCCGCAGGTGGTCGGGGTGCGGATAGCCCTGCTGGTCCTCGTGGTAGGTGACGACCACGTGGGGACGGGTGCGGCGGATCACCGCCACCAGCCGTCCCACCGCCTCGTCGAGATCGGCCGAGGCGAAACAGTCGGGGTGGCTGTTGGCGTCCGAGTCGGGCATGCCGGAGTCCCGGTACCCCAGCTCGACGACCTCGGCGTAGCCGATGATCGCGGCGGCGCGGGCCAGCTCCTGGCGGCGCAGGGCGGGGAGGTTGTCACGGACCTCCGGGCGCTCCATGGCCGGGTTCAGGATGTCGCCCTCCTCGCCGCCCGTGCAGCACACGAGCACGGTGTGCACGCCGGCCGCCGCATACCGGGCGACGGTCGCCGCTCCCTTGGAGGACTCGTCATCGGGATGGGCATGGACGCAGAGGAGGCACAGCCGCTCGGTCATCTCCGCAAACGCTACCGGCGTCGTGGGATCACCCTGGCCGCGGCGCGCCCGTCAGCGGCCGCGCACCACGGACGCAAATCCGTCGAAGATCGCCTGCTGGGAGGGGTCGTCGGCCGAGGTCATCTCGGGGTGCCACTGCACGCCGACCACCCACGCGGCAGGATCGTCCAGCTCCACGGCCTCGACCAGGCCGTCGCCGCTCCACGCCACCGCCACCACGCCGTCCGCCATCCGGTCGACACCTTGGTGGTGGTGGGAGGTGCACCGCAGGACCTCCTGTCCGCACGCCGCCGCCAGCCTGCTCCCCGGCGACACCTTCACGTCGTGGAGGACCGAGGACTGGCCGGTGGGATGACCATGCAGATCCATGCCGGAGAGGTCGGGGAGGTGTTGATGCAGGTTGCCGCCGAGCGCCACGTTCAGGACCTGCATGCCGCGGCAGATGGCGAACAGCGGGAGTCCGGCGGACAGGGCGGCCCGCACGAGGCCGATCTCGAGCTCGTCGCGCACCGCGTCGATGCCGTACACGGTCGGGTGGGGCGGCCCGCCGCCGTAGCGGACGGGGTCGACGTCGCCGCCGCCGGCGAGCAGCAGACCGTCGAACGGTGCGAGCAGCTCCGGCGGCCCGAGGGTCGGTGCCGGCGGAAGGAGCAGGGCGCGCACCCCGGCCCGGTCGAGGCTGGCCACGTAGCCCTCGGGGACGGCATAGCCCCCCCTCGCCCAGTCGACCACCCGGCCCGCGGGCAGGTGGTATGTGGGGACGGCGACGAGGGGAGTGGCGGAGCCGGGCAAGGCGTCAGGCTACCGAGTGCCCGTGGGCAGTCGGTCAGCGGCAGCGACCCTCGCCGGCGTCGGTGAAGGTGTCGCCGGGGACGTGGTCGAAGCGCCATCGGTACCCGTCCGAGGACAGGGTGAGCACCAGGATCCCGAACGTCACCGACCGGCGCAGCTCGCTCCCGCGATGTGGCACGAACGTCGGGTACAAGCTCCGTCCCCCGGTGCCGACGACGAACTGGCGGATGCCGTCCGCCTTCGGCGTCCCGTCGGGAGCGGTGGCGGCGAAGCGCTCGTAGTGGTGGTCGTGGCCCGACAGCACCAGCTCGGCCGATGCCCGGTCGAGGAGCTCCCACAGGGGACCGACGGACGGGTCGTCGCCGTGGTAGCCGGACGAGAATCGCGGGTGGTGCCAGTACGCCAGCGTGCACCGGGCGCCCGACGCGACCAGGTCGGCCTCCAGCCAGGCGTACTGGGGTGACCCGGGGCCACAACCTCCGGCGGCCGCGCAGTTCGAGTTGAGCGACACCATGTGCCAGGCCCCCACGTCGAAGCTGTACCACCCCCGGCCGGGGGGACCGGCCGCCGCGCCGAAGTAGGTGAAGTAGCCCCTGGCCGAGCCGCCTGCGAACTCGTGGTTGCCCGGGCTGGGGTGGGTGATGGCCTTGAAGCGTCCCCACGACCTGTCGTACGAGTCGCGGAACGCGGCCAGCGTGCCCGTCTCGTACTGGTTGTCGCCGAGGGTGAGCACGGCGGCCGGGCGGGCCGCCTCCACCAGCGCCGCCGTCTCCGCCATGCGGCAACCGGCGTCCGACGGCGCCTGGCCGGGCGTGCAGGCGATGTCGCCTGCGGCGGCGACCACGACCGAGTCGTCGGGAACGGCCGGCGCCGCCGATGTCGTGGTGGTCGACGCAGCCGCCGTCACGGCCGTGGCCGGGCCGGCGCCCTCCCGCCCGGCGCCGCTCCCCCCGGCGCCGTTCCCCCCGCAGGCGACGAGCAGTGACAGCGCTGCCACCGCCGCCCCGGCCCGGGCGACGGTCGGACGCATCGACCCATTCTGCGGCACGCACCTGCTCGAGAGCCCGGCGCGCCGCTTCATTGTCCACCTCTCGCTCCCGTCCGGGCCTGTGCCACTCACCTAGTGGCGTGAACGGGAACCTCAGCCGGGCTTGAACGCGGGGCGCCCGTCGCCCGTGGTGCTCACCGGCGAGGTGTCACGGCCGCTGCGGCCACCGAGGTCGCGTGCCCAGCCGTTCATGCCCTCGCGGTCCCATGCCTCGGTGGTGGCCTCGACACGGCCGTCCTCCACCAGCACCAGGGTCGGCACGACCTCGACTCCGTAGGAGCGGGACGCCTCGAAATGGCCGGCCTCGTCGTCGAGAACCGGACCGGCGAAACCGACCCGGTCGAGCCACGGCCGGGTATCGCCCATCTTCGACTGGCTCACGGCCACGACGGGAACGGCGTCGCCGTAGCGGCGTTGCAGCTCGGCGATCACCGGGAAGGCCAGCTGGCAGGTCGGGCAGCTGATCTTGAAGAAGGCCAGCAGGGCGGGGCCGGATCGGGTGAGGTCGGCGAGGCTCCGGGGCGCGCCCTCGCCGTCAGGCAGGGTGAACGACGGCGCGACGGCGCCGGCGGGAAGGGGCACGCCGGTCGATCAGGAGAGCAGGCCCTCGATGGCGCCGGCCAGCTCCACGTCGGCGTCGGTGACGCCTCCGGCCGTGTGGGTCCACAGCGCCAGCTCGACCTTGTTCCAGGAAATGGCGATGTCGGGGTGGTGGTTGGCCGCCTCGGCCAGCATGGCGACGGTGTTGACGAACTCCATGGCGGCACCGAAGTCCTTGCGCTCGACGAGCCGCACGAGCTTGTCGCCCTTGCGCTCCCAGCCGAGGCGTTCGGCCGCAGCAGCGACCTCGTCGTCGGGAAGGCGCTCCACAGGGTCATCCTACGCCCGCTGACCGGGTCCTGCCCCGCCGGCGCTCTGTCCTGTGCGGTCGCGATGCAGGTGCCGCTCCCGGTCAGCAGGTGCGGAAGCCGTCGATCCCCTCGGGGCGTTCGTCGATGACCTGGACAGCGGTGACGACGGCGTGCTTCGGGCCGGTGCGACACCAGGCCACGAGGCCGTCGACGTCGTCGACCGCGCCCTCGACGACGACCTCCACCCGACCGTCGTCGAGGTTGCGCGCCCAGCCGCTGAGACCTGCGGACAACGCCTTCCGACGGCACGACTCCCGGAACAGCACGCCTTGCACGCGCCCGTCGACCAGCACCCGGCGGCGGACGGCGGCGCTCATCCGTCCATTCTGGGCGCGTCCGGAGCTCACGGCTCGCGCCCAGGCGATTCCTGGTCGTCCCGACTCCTAACCTCCGGCTGTGGTCCTCCCCCCGACGTACCGCCGACGGCGCGGGAGGGCCGCCGCGCGCGTGGCCGCCCTGGTGGCGGCGACGATGCTGGCCGTACTGGCGGCGGCCTGCGCAGAGGACGGATCCGACGACCCTGGATTGTTCGAGCCCGGCGATTCCATGCCCACCGGGATCACCGTCACCAGCACGTCGTTCGACCCGGGGCACCCGGTACCGGAGCGGTTCTCGTGCGAGGGCGACAACGTGCCGCCGCCGCTGTCGTGGACGGGGGTCCCTCCCGGCACCTCGGAGCTGGCGCTTGCCATCGAGGACCCCGACGCACCCGACGGCACCTTCGTGCACTGGCTCGTCGTCGGCATCGATCCGGGAAGCACCGGCCTGCGTGGAACGGGCCCGCCCGGAGGCGGCGAGGTGCTGCCCGGCAGCTCGGACAACGCGACGTACATCGGGCCCTGCCCGCCCAACGACGACGGGATCCACCGGTATCTCTTCGAGGTCTACGCGCTGCGAGAACCGCCGGCCCTCGGCACCGTGACGACGCCCGTGGCCAAGGTCCGCGCCATCCGCCGGGCAGCGGCGGCGGGCGGCCTCCTCATCGGCACCTTCACCCGCTGACGCTCGATTCGCTCCGCGCAGGAGGGGTGCCGTCGTCGTCAGCGCTCGAAGCGGGCCACCGACTCGATGTGGAACGTGTGCGGGAAGGCGTTCACCAGGGCGACCGATGTGAGCCGGTAGCCGGCGCCCGCCAGGAGGAGCGCGTCGCGGGCGAGCGAGGCGGGATCACAGCTGACCACCACCATCCGGGGGGCGTCGGCGGCCACGAGCGCCGCCACTCCGGGCCGGCCCAGACCGGACCGCGCCGGGTCGGCGACCACCAGATCCGCTCGCCCGCTGCGGCGCGCGTCCCATCGGCCGACCTCGACAGCGACAACCCGGGCATCGAGATCGGAAAGGTTGACACGGGCGTCGGCGGCGGCCGAACGGCCGCTCTCGACGGCGGTGACCCGCGCCCCCGAGGCGGCGCCGAGCACGGAGCCGAACAAGCCGGTGCCGGCGTAGGCGTCGACCAGGTGAGCCCCGGGACCCAGGGTGTGGCCCGCCGCTTCCGACACGGCCGCCACCAGGGCGGCGGCGGCGACCGGGCCGGGTTGGAAGAACGAGTCGGCGGACACCCGGAAGCGCCGGCGCGCCACCTCCTCGTGGACGTACGCCGCACCCTTCGCGCCCTCCCGCACCACACGTACTCCCACCGGGACCTGCACCGGCCCGGGGCCACGAGCGACGCGCACCAGTCGCTCGCCTGACGCCACCCCCACCCGGAGCACCACCTCGCCGGGCGGATAGCGGCCGTGCACCAGCAGTTCCTCGAGAAGTGGGTGGACGGCGAGGCACTCGTCGGTCTCGACGGCCTGAGCAGCCGGATGTGCGTCCGCCGATCCGGCCGGGGCCGGCGCGCGGGGTCGGTGGCCGGCCCGCCCGGTCGGCGTGACGGCGAGCCGGGCCGTCGTACGAAGGGCCGGCCCGTCCACCGCCACCACCTGGGGTTCGGGGGGCTCGGCCATACGGCCGATGCGGCGCAGCGCGTCCACCACGATGGCGGCCTTCAGCCGGGGTTGGGCGGCCGGCGCCACGTGCTGCCAGGTGCACCCGCCGCAGCCGAGGGCCAGAGAAGGGCAGGCCGGCGTGACCCGGTCGGACGACGCCTCCACGATCTCCACGGCCACGCCTCGCGCGTAGTCCCGTTGCGTCTGCGTCAGCGACACGACGACGCGCTCGCCCGGGAGGGCGCCGGCGACGAAGACGACCCGCCCGTCGCCGTCGCGGGCGAGGGCGTCGCCACCGGCGGCCATCGCCGTCGGGACGAGCTCCAGCGTGCGGTCGTCGCCCATGCCACCAGTCTCGCCCGGAGCGGGCGAGCCGGCGGCATACAGTCCGGCCATGCCCGCGTGGACGCTGCCGTGGGCGTCCGGCAGCGCCACCGGCCTCGGGCCACTGCCGGGCGACGATCCGTTCGAGGCGGCGCGCACGGTCGTCGGCGAGCTGCCGGATCTCCCCCACCTTCCCGAGCTCCCCGACCGCGGCGCCGGAGCGGAGATGATCGGGCGCACGGCCGCGTTGCTGGTCGACCTGCATGCTGACGTCCACGCCGGTCGCTGGCGACTGGTCAGCCGGCGCGGCCGGGACGAGCGTCACGCCGCCGAGCTGCTCGAACGGGACCTCGACGCCTTCGAGGACGTGGCGGCGGGCCATCGAGGGCCGGTCAAGGTCCAGCTGCTCGGCCCGTGGACGCTGGCGGCCAGCCTCGAGCTGCCGCGAGGTGACAAGGTGCTCGCCGACCCGGGCGCCGTCGCCGACCTGGCCGAGTCGCTGGCCGAGGGCGTCGCCCACCACGTCGCCGAGCTGAGGCTGCGGGTGCCGAAGGCGGAACGCCTCCTCGTGCAGGTCGGCGAACCGCTGCTCCCTGCGGTGCTGGCCGGCCAGGTCCCGACGGCCAGCGGCTGGTCGCGTCACCCGATCCCCGAACCGGCGCCGGCCGAGCAACTGCTGGCCTCGGTGCTGCAAGCGGCGGGCGGTGACGGCGGCGTGTGGTGCGACGGGCCGGCGCCGCCTGTCGGCATGCTGCGGCGGGCAGGCGCCACGTTCGTGGCCTTCGACGCCGCCCATCTGGAGTCGGTCCCCGAGGAGGACCTCGGCCGGGCCATCGAGGACGGCGCCGGCATCCTGCTGGGGCTCGTCCCGTCGCCCCCCGCGGCGGAGGACGAGGACGACGTGATCGCCGCGCCTGCCCGGCGGGTCTGGACACGCCTCGGGCTCGGCGAGGGCCACTGGGACGGCGTCGTGGTGACCCCGGCGACCGACCTCAGCCGCCTGTCGTCCGACGGGATGCGAAGGGTGCTGTCGCGGTGCCGCGAGGTCGGCCGGGTGCTGCGTCAGTCCGAGGGCGACGGCGACTGGCGCGGTGACGACCGCCGGCATGACGACGCCGGGGACGACCGATGACGAACGGTGGCTCGGCGGCTTCTCCTGCCGCTGCCGCCGCAGCTACGCCGGGCGCTCCCCGTCTTCGTCGTCGGCGCTGCGCTCCATCGGCTGCGGGCGCATGGCGAGGTCGATGGCCGACCAGATGGTGCGAGAGAAGGGGAAGAAGACCAAAGGGCCGATGACGGCCAGGACCACGGCGGCCACCACGACGGGCGCCACCGGGAGGTCCGGATCGTTGACGGCAGCGAAGATGTAGGCGAACAGGCCGACGAGGAGCAGGCCCTCGGTGACGCCGAGATTGATCACGTAGGCACCCAGAAAGAAGTCGTTCTCCCGCTCGAACCGGAGGTCACAGCCCGGGCAGTCCTCCACCATGCGGAACCACGACGGGAACAAGCGGCCGGCGCCGCATCGGGGGCATCGCCGGACGATGCCCCGCCCGAGCATCCGCCACGTGGACGGAGGGGCCGCCACCGCCGCCCGGGAACGGTCGGGCACCTGCGGGCCCGACGTCACGACGCGGAGGTTAGCGTTCGCAGTGCGCCTCCGGCCGTCCCGACCCGCCCGCCGCAGGTCCGTCCCTGACCGGATTCCCCGGCAGCTGCCGGCGATCGGGGGCGTCGTCGGTCCTGCTGCCTTCGTGGCCGCCTGGTCGATCCTCGGCGCCCGCACCGCCGGATACTCCCCCACGGACGATGCCATTAGCCGGCTGGCGGCGACCGGAGCGCCCACGCATGCGGCCATGACCGCCGGCCTGGTGGCATTCGGGACCGGTCTGCCGGCCTTCGGATTGGCACTCCGCCGCACCATGGCCGGCCCGGCGTGGGCCCTCGCCACTGCGACGGGGATTGCCGCGCTGGGCGTGGCCGCCACGCCGCTCGGCTCGCCCGGCCGCGACGGCGTGCACGGCGCCTTCGCGGCCGTCGGGTACGCGACCCTCGCCGGCCTCCCCCTGGCCGCCGTCCGGCCGTTGGCCGCCCAGGGCCGCACCGGATGGGCCCGCTGGTCGACGCTCGCCGGCGCGGCGTCGGCCGCGTCGCTGGCGGCCACGTTGCTCGGCCCGCGCCACGGGCTGTTCCAGCGGGTCGGCCTCACGATCGGCGACGCGTGGGTGGTCGCAACCGCCCTCGGCATCCTCCGGCACGATCAGCCCTGAGCGATTCGATACGGTCACCGATACCAGATCGCCCGAGGATCGCTTTCACAGAAATGATTCGGCATTCGCAGCCGGTGAGAAAACGTCTGCTCCTACACATTTCGCCCCCGATGTTGGCTCCGGCCGGCGATTCGCAATATCTTTTGGATATGCCGAAGATGAAGCGCACGTTCCAGGTGGAGATCGAAGCCAAGCTGCTCGTCGACGCGTTCGACGAGGCGTCCGCCCGAAAGAAGGTCGAGAAGACGTTCGCCCGGGCGCGTGCCCTCGATCCCGACGTGCGGGCGTCCGGCGACATCTGGACCTACGAGACGTCGATCGCCACCCAACCGGCCGCGTCCTGATCGCCACCGCCGGGGGACCGGTAGCTCGTAGCATGGGGCCATGGCGAACAAGGCACCCGCAGCACCGCAGCAGAAGAAGCAAGGGAAGTCCCTGAAGGAGAAGCGCGCAGACAAGAAGGCGAAGAAGGCCTCGCGCTGACCCGGACGGCGACGGCCGTTCGGACGGCGTTCGGAGGATGCTCGCGGGTGGCTGCGCCCGCCGGCGACCGCCACGACGGCCGGCGTCAGGCCTCGCGCACGACCTTCACGTTGAGGTGGCCGGTGCCGGTGGCCCCCCACAGGCGCAGCCAGAGCGGGATGTACATCTCGAGCCCCCGTGCCGCACCGATGTCGCCGAGGTCCAGAATGTCGTCGGGCGGCCAACCGAAGCTCTCGAGAAGCCCGCGGACCTCGCCCTTGGCATCGTCGTCGTTGCCCGCCACGAACATGGTGTGCGAACCTCCGGCGATCGCCGGGTTCACCATGACGTCGCAGTTGACGGTGTTGAGCGACTTCACGACGCGCGCCTCGGGAAACGTGCGCTGGATCCGCTCGCCCAGACTGTCGGTGTTGCAGGGGTCCAACGTGGGCGGCATCCCTCCCGAGAAGTCGAGCGCATTGGCCACGTCGAGCAGGACCTTGCCCGCCAGGTTCTGCGCGCCGGCCGCGGTGAGCGCGTCGATCGATGCCATGCCCGCCGTGGCGTTGACGACGAGGGCGGCGGACGAGGCGGCGTCGGCGAAGGAACCCTCGGATGCGAGATCGCCCGCCGACGCCGCCCACACCGCTGCCTTGTCGTTGCCGGCCTGCCGCGAACCCATGGTGACGGCGTGCCCGACGGAGACCAGCTTGGTGGCGAGCGTCTGACCGACGACGCCGGTGCCGAGGACGGCGACGTTCATGAGCCCGACCCGATCAATCGACCGCGAGGCGGCTCATGAGGTCCGCCTTGGTCTCCTCGAACAGTTCGTAACTGATGGTGCCCGCGTCGAACTGCTGGTGGACCTCGGCAATCCGCTCCAGCAGCTCGGGCGTGGACAACTGGTGCCCGTGGCGCGGAGGAGCGGGCTCCTCCTCCGTCGCGACGGACTCCTCGGTGCCGTCCTGGCGCCGACTGCGCTTCGCCGCCGCCTTCGCCTTCTTGTCTCGATCACGCTGGAGCTTCCCGAAGCTGCTCCGTTGACCAGCCATGGCGGGTCTCCTTCCGAGTCGGGAGCTGGCTTGAGGCTCAGATCAGACGAACGTTCTGGGCTTCCTCACCCTTGCGGCCCGGAGCGACGTCGAACTCGACGGCCTGGCCCTGCTCGAGGGAGCGGTAGCCGCCTCCCTGGATGTTGGAGTAGTGGACGAAGACATCGTCGCCCTGCTCGCGGGAGATGAAGCCGAAGCCCTTTTCGGCGTTGAAGAACTTGACGGTACCAGTTGCCACAATGATCTCTTCTCGTCTGGCGAGCGCGTCCGATTGACCTCTCGTCACGTGCAGTGTAGGTCGGCGGACGGCTGGACCCGGGAAGCGCCCCGAGCGACCCGGTCGGGGGCGCTGGTCAGACGGTGGCTGCGGCAAACGTGTCGCACCCGGAGAGACGATCGGATCGGTAGCCGGTGAGGAACCACTTCTGGCGCTGCTCGGAGGATCCGTGCGTCCACGATTCGGGGTTCACCTGACCCTGGACCTGCTCCTGGATCCGGTCGTCGCCGATGGCGGCGGCGGCGTCGAGCCCGTCGCGGATGTCGGCCTCGGAGAGGTCCTCGATGAACCCGGTGTCCACTGCGCCCTTGGCCCACATGCCGGCCAGGCAGTCGGCCTGGAGCTCCAGGCGCACCCCCGAGCTCTGCGGCCCGGTCGTGCCGTCACGTGACCGGTCGAGCACGCCGCGAAGGTTCTCGACGTGGTGGCCGTACTCGTGGGCGATCACGTACGCCTCGGCGAACGGCCCACCCTGGGCGCCGAAACGGCTCCGCAGCTCGTCGTAGAAGCCGAGATCGATGTACACCTGGCGGTCGTTGGGGCAGTAGAACGGCCCGACCGCCGACGACGCTGCGCCGCAGCCAGTGCTGGCACTCCCCGTGAAGAACACCGTCTTCGCCGGCTGGTAGCCGTCGAGCTCGGATCCCCAGAACGTCTGGACGCTGTTCACCACACCGACGATGCGGCAGTCCTCCCGCTGGTTGGCGTCGTCACCGGTGGTGCACTCCTTGGAAAGGTCGGCGCCGGGTTCGCCGAGCTGGAGGCCGTTCGTCCCGCCGCCGCCGCCGCCGTTGAGCAGCGAGATGACCAGGACGATGATCCCGATCAGGCCGCCGCCGCCGGCCGCCAGCGGGCCCATCCCCCGGCGGTCGGACACCTGCGACGAGTCGAGTCGCGCTCCGCTCCGGAACCGCATCGCCCACCTTCCTTCCTCGACGGGCCTGCGACCCGTCCGGAAAGGAACATCCCCGCCGCCGCCGTCGGGAAACTAGGACCGCGGGCGGCGGTAGCTTCGAGACATGGACGCCTCCGAGGTTGCCCTCTTCGGCTTCGGGTACCCCGCCGCTCTCGCCGTCATCACCCGGTTCGTGCCCGTCGTGCGCGAACGGCGGTGGCGGTGGCTCGCCGTCCACCACCTGGGCGTCGCCGCCATCATCGCCGGGTGCGTGTCGAAGCGCACCACCATCGGCGTGGTCGGCAACTCGGCGTGGCTGGTCCTGTCCACCGTCTGGTACGCGCTCGGTGGCCGCCGGCGGCCATCACCCGCCGGAGCCGGCGCCTGACGCGCCGGCCGACCGGCCGGGCGCGGTCCGCTCAGCCCGCCGGAGCGATCTGGATCGGGGGCTCGATGAGCACCGGCTGCGGGGGCGCACCCACCGCCTCGAACCACGGGTCCTCCAGCCTGCCTTCCGGGCGCAGTCGCCACTTGGTGGGCACCCGGTCCACCTTCACCGGGTACACCGTGAGCATCCCGCTGGTATCGATGTGCAGCCGCACGAAGTTCTTCTTGTCCTCGATGCGCTGGGCGGCGAACAACTCGTTGGCGTTGCAGGAGAAGAACCGGTCCGCCACGTAGAGATAGGCGGCCATGACCAGGCTGCCGAGCAGGCCACCGGCGGCGCCGACCAGCACGAGGTACCCGGCCAGGTAGGGCAGCCCGTGCACCCCGTCGAGAACCACGCCCACTCCTCGGATGACGGCCACCACCGTGACCAGGTGGGCGAGGGCGTGCGAGGCCCCCAAGCCGTACTTCTTCGGCTTCGCCGTCGCCTTGGTGAAGCCGGCCAGCCCGAGCACGAGCAGGGCCGTGACCACGAGGGCGAGGGGGCTCCTGGCGATGCCCGTGGCGATGCCTGTGGCCGACAGGCCGTGCATGACCCTGGAGAACGTGTCGCCGGGCCGGCGGATGCCCGACTGGATGGTCCACGCGTACAGCACGTACACGGCGGCGAGCAGCGCCACGAAGCTCGGGTTCTTGCGGCCCAGGCCGACGGCTCCGCAGGCGATCCGCCGCGACTCCGACTTGGTGGGGTAGGAGATCCGGAGGTCGAACTCGTCGGGCAACCCGGGGCGGTGGCGGCTGCGGTGCGACTCCGGGGGCGGGAGCCGCAGGTGGTCCGGAAGGTGGTGGGTGTCCGAGAGGAAGGCGCCGCCGCCCCCGGCCGTGATGAGCTGGGCGTCGCCACCGGTCTCCTGGTACCTGGCGTAATGGTGGGTATCGCCGGTGAGGTTGAGGCGCACAACCGCCCCCAGGGGCTCGATCACCGTGCGGTGGAAGAAGTCCAGGGTGTCGTACGCATCCGGCTTGTCGTCGTTGGCGTTGACCCAGTTGGGCTTGGCCGAGCACAGGATGATCGAGTCCCCCCGCTCGACGCGCTCACCGACCACCGTGCGGAAGTACTCCAGCTGCGGCTCGTCGATGTAGGTGTCGAACTGGATGTCGATCCCCCACAGCCACCAACGATGCGGCAGGGCAGCCGCGAAGTAGCTGCGCCGCTGCCCGGTGGTCCATCCACCGATCCAGCTGCCCTGGCAGAACACGCGGGTGAAGGCGGTGAGGCCGTCGTACCAGTCGTGGTTGCCCGGGAGGGCGAGGATCTGTGGGAACTCGGGCCCCGGCGTCCACGGCAGGGCGGCCCGGTACGGCCCGACGAGGCGGTCGCGGTAGCCGTCGATGTCGGCGGCCGGGTACACCTGGTCACCGCCCATCACGAGCAGGCGACCCCGCTGGGTGGGCAGGCTGGGCCCCCCGGCGCCGGCCAGGTCCAGCTTCTCCTCGGCGAGCAGGGTGGCCAGCGCGTACGTGGGGTTGAAGCCGTCCCCCAGGTCGGACACGTAGTCGAACCACAGCTCCGAGCGGTCCGACAGGTCGCAGGGGGCCGAGGCCCGTCCCTCCTGGAACTCGCGCTTGTCGGCGTAGGTCCCGAAGATGCCGGACAGGAGGACCCGCAGGCCGGTGTGGACCAGCTGGCCCGGCGACAGCCAGCGCGTCATCTCCTGCCTGGTGAAACCGGTGTCCACCGGACGCTCGGTGGCGGGCCGCGGCGGGCAGTCCGTCATCCGCCCGCACCGGCGGCGGCCACGGCCGGGCCCTTGTAGAGCTCCCACAGCTTGCCGAGGAACAGGCCGCCGAAGTCGTTCAGCGCACGGGACCGGTGGTCGCCGTCGACCCTGAAGGTCGTGAGCTGCTTCATGAAGTCGACGAGGTAGATGGTGAGGATTCCCGCGGCCACGACCTCGGCGGTGTCCTCGCCTTCGGCGTCGACGTGACCCCGGAGGATGTGCGTGTAGAGGGTGGAGGTGTCGGTCCACACGTCGAAACCCGGATCGTCCTTCACGTCCTTGAAACCGGAGAGGGTGAGGGGGCGGCCGGCCGGATCGGCGAAGTAGAGGCGGTACTTCATCCGGGTCAGCGCAGGGTCGTCGGTATCCACGAAGAGGTTGAAGATCCCCTTCTCCACGGCCATGCGGCCACCGAGCGCCTCGGCCTCCACCCAGCCCGTGGCCGACGCCTCGTGGGCCCGATCGGCGACGAACCGCTCGACGTCGGTGACGACGATGGTGAGGTGGAACATGGCGAAGCGCTTGTGACGCTTGCCCTCCCGGAACCCCTTGTGGTGATCGGTCTCGCCGAGGGTGATGAACCCCTTCATCTCCTCGGTGAAGCGGAGGTTGTCGGGACTGGTGGGCTGCTGGTCGTCCATGCCCGGCTCCTTGTGTCAGCGACGTCCGGCCGGTTCGTGCCGGATGACCGGTGCGTCGCGCTCGACGGGAAGGATGGCTCTCAGGCGTGCCGGCGTCAACGAAAGTCGCGTGATCGGGTGGGCAGGGCGAGGTCGAGCGGCTCGATGCGGTCGGCCACGATGTTGATCACGCCTTCGACCCGCTCGAGCGTGCCGCGCACGAGGAGCGCTGGCGCCGATCGTGCGACCCGGCGGTGGCGGGCCCACACACCGCGCGAGCAGATGACGTTCACCAGGCCCGTCTCGTCCTCCAGGTTCACGAACGTGATGCCCGACGCGGTGGCCGGGCGCTGTCGGTGCGTGACCACCCCGCCGACCAGCACGCGGGAGCCGGGCTCGGCGTCGAACAGGCCGGCGGCGGTTGTGACGCCCATGTCGTCGAGCGCTCGGCGGGCGAACTCGGTGGGCGACGAGTCGGGGGACAGGCCCAGCGCCCACAGGTCCGACGCCGCCTCCTCCCGACGGGTCATGCCGGGCAGGGGCGGCGCCGATTCCCCCGTCACCACCCCGGCCAGCCGGCCCGGCCGCGACTGGCTCACCGCCCCCGCCGCCCACAGCGCCTCCCGCCGGGTGAGCGGTGCCCGCCGCCGTCGGGCGCCGGCGTCGAAGCAGCCGAAGGCGCCGGCCGTGGCCAGGGCCTCCACCTGCGGCTCGGTGAGGGCGCACCGGCGCACCACGTCCTCCATGCCCGTGTAGGGGCGGCCGGCGTCGATGCGCTCGGCCAGCTCGTCGCCGATGGTGCGCACGCTGCCGATGCCCAGCCGCACGGCCGGCTGCTCGTCGTCCTCCTCCGCTTTCGAGGAAATAGCTCCCCATTTTGGGGAGCTATTTCCTCGGGAGTGGGGTTGGAGGGTGGCCTTGGCTGCGCTGGCGTTGAGGTCGGGGCCGAGGATGGTGACCCCGTGGCGGCGGGCGTCGGCGGTGAGCGTCTGCGGCGACCAGAAACCCATGGGCTGGGCGTTGAGGAGGGCGGCGCAGAAGGCGGCAGGGAAGTGGTGCTTGATCCACGAGCTGGCGTAGACGAGGTAGGCGAAGCTCACCGAGTGGCTCTCGGGGAAGCCGAAGTTGGCGAACGCCACCAATTTCTCGTAGATGGCGTCGGCCACGTCGGGGGTGATGCCGCGCTCGGCCATGCCGCCGTAGAGGCGGCCCTTGAGCGCTTCCATGCGGGCGTGGCTGCGCTTGGAGCCCATGGCCTGGCGGAGCTGGTCGGCGTCGGCGGCGGTGAAGCCGGCCACGTCGATGGCCATCTGCATGAGCTGCTCCTGGAACAGGGGCACGCCGAGGGTCTTCTTCAGCGACGGCTCGAGCAGCGGGTGCAGGTAGGTGACCGGCTCGTCGCCGTTGCGCCGGCGGATGTAGGGGTGCACCGAGCCGCCCTGGATGGGGCCGGGGCGGATGAGGGCGACCTCCACCACCAGGTCGTAGAAGTGGCGGGGCTTGAGCCGGGGCAGGGTGGCCATCTGGGCCCGGCTCTCGACCTGGAACACGCCCACCGAGTCGGCCCGGCAGAGCATGTCGTAGACCTCGTCCTCTTGGGGCAGGGTGGCCAGGTCGACCTCCACGCCGTGGGCCTGGCGGATGAGGTCGACGGCCTCGTGGATGGCGGTGAGCATGCCCAGGCCGAGCATGTCGAACTTCACCAGACCGACGGCCGCGCAGTCGTCCTTGTCCCACTGGAGCACGGTGCGGCCGGGCATGCGGCCCCACTCCACCGGCACGACCTCCACCACCGGGCGGTCGCAGATCACCATGCCGCCCGAGTGGATCCCGAGGTGGCGCGGGAAGTCCTGGACCTGGGCGGCCAGGTCCATCACCGGCTGGGGGATGTCGTGGTCGCTGGTGTGCGAGAGGGGTCCCCAGCCGTCGACCTGCTTGGACCAGGCGTCCTGCTGGCCCGGTGAGTGGCCGAGGGCCTTGGCCATGTCGCGCACGGCCGACTTGGGGCGGTAGGTGATGACGTTGGCCACCTGGGCCGCCCGCTCCCGGCCGTAGCGCTCGTAGACGTACTGGATGGCCTCCTCGCGGCGGTCGGACTCGATGTCGACGTCGATGTCGGGGGGCCCGTCCCGCGCCGGGGACAGGAAGCGCTCGAACAGCAGGCCGAGGGCGACAGCGTCGGCGTTGGTGATGCCGAGGGCGTAACAGACGGCACTGTTGGCGGCGCTGCCCCGGCCCTGGCAGTAGATGTTCGCCTTGCGGCAGAACTCGACGATGTCCCAGACGATGAGGAAGTAGCCGGCGAAGCCGAGCTGCTCGATGAGGTCGAGCTCGTGGGCGATCTGGCGGTAGGCGCCGGGGACCCGCTCATGCTCCGGCGGGCCGTAGCGGCGGGCGGCGCCCTCGGCCGTGAGGTGGCGCAGCCAGGTCATCTCGGTGTGGCCCGGCGGGACGGGCCAGTCGGGGAGGCGGGGGGCGACGAGTCGGAGGTCGAAGGCGCAGTCGGCGGCAATGGTGGCGGCCCGCTCGACGACGCCGGGATAGCGGGCCATGCGGGCCGCCATCTCGGCGCCCGAGCGGAGGTGGGCGGCGCCCGACGGAGGCAGCCAGCCGTCGATCTCGTCGAGGCTGCGCCGGGCCCGTACCGCGGCCAGGGCGGTGGCCAGCGGCCTCCTGGCGGGGGTGGCGTAGTGGACGTTGTTGGTGGCGACGAGGTCGACGCCTGCCCGCACGGCCAGGTCGGCCAAGGCGTCGTTGCGGGCCGAGTCGAGGGGGTCGCCGTGGTCCCAGAGCTCAACCCCCACGTTGTCCCGGCCGAAGCAGGTGACAAGGTCGGCGAGGGCCCGGGCCGCAGCCCGAGGCCCCTCGTCGACCAGGGCCTTGGGGACGGCGCCCTTGCGGCAGCCGGTGAGCACCAGCCAGCGCCCGCCGGCCGCCTGGCACAGGGCCGACATGGAGAACCGGGGCCGCCCCTTCTCCTTGCCCGCCAGCTGGGCGTCGCTGATGACGCGGCACAGTCGTGCGTAGCCCTCGGCGTCCCGGGCCAGCACGACGACGTGGGTCCCCTCGGGGTCGGCGATGCCGTTCTGGGGCTTGGTGAGGCCGACGCTCAGCTCGGCGCCGAACACGGTGGGCACGCCCACGGCGGCGGCCGCCTCGGCGAAGCGGACGACGCCGTACATCCCGTCGTGGTCGGTGAGGGCCAGGGCCCGGAGGCCGAGGCGGGCCGCCTCCTCCACCAGCTCCTCGGGGTGCGACGCCCCGTCCAGGAAGCTGAAGTTGGAGTGGCAGTGGAGCTCGGCGTACGGGGTCGTGGTCGCCGTCGGGCTGCGGTGGGCCGCCGGGACGGACGGCTCGAACGGCTGGCGCTTGCGTGACCACGCCGGGCTGTCGCCACCGTTGGCCACCGGTGGGACGGGGTCGGGACGGCCCGTCCCGCCTGGGACGGGCGGCACGGGACGTCCCTGCGGGGGCGGCGGCCCGGTCATCCGCCGGTGCAGCTCGGACCACGGGATCGGTGGGTTGCGCCATCCCACCGTCCCTCACCGCCCCGATTCTTTGGTCGTTGAGGTCCGGTATGCGGACCTGAGCGACCAGAGAATCCTGGCGGGGTCAGTCATAGGAAGCCTCGGCCCACCAGTTCCCACCCTCGACGGCGAGGAGCCAGGCGGTGTCCCCGGCCACCACCTGGAAGCGGGCCCGGCGGCGGTGGGCGGCGGTGTCCCACCAGCGCTCGTCGGCCGGCCACGGGCCGGCCCAGGCGACCACCGGCGCCCACCGCCGGCCGTCGACCGACACCTGCGCCGGGGCAGCGGTGACAGCACCCCGCCCGCTGACGCCCACCGGCTGTCCGGACGGGCCCACCACCTCGGCGCGCAGCATGGGTACGAACACCGTGGCCGGCGATGGTGCGGGCAAACGACCCGGCCACGGGCGGTCGGCGGGGCGGGCCGGCTCACGAGCGTCGCCCCACGGCACCAAGGTGACCCGCTCGGCAGGGTGCCGCCCGCCGCTGCGTACGGCCGTGACCACCGCCTCGGGGCCGAGCATGCCCTGCACCCGGGCCAGCGCCCGGGCCGCCCGGGCGGCCCCCTCGGCTGAGCCACCCCAGAACCCGAGCTGGCGGCCGTCGTCGGGGACGACCTGATCGGGGACCAGGCGCAGCAGCGAGATCCCGCCGGTGGGGCGGTCGGCGGCGGCCGCCGCGTGCAGCCAGCCGTCGAGCTGCCAGCGGACGCGGTCGGCCATGGCAGCCGGCGTGAGGGCGCCGTCGGAGCGCCACAGCCTGGCCAGCCGCTCCCCGTGCTCGGTCTCCGCTTCGATGCACACGCGCGTGCACGCCAGCCCCCGGGTGGCGAGGGTGCGGTGCAGCTCGTCGGCCAGGGTCTTGGCCGCGAAAGCGGCGGTGTCGACCCGCTCGGCCGGCGGCTCGAGCTCGACCTGCACGGCGAAGTCGGGTGGCGGCTCGGTGCCGGTGAGAGGCCGCTCGTCGAGGCCACAGGCCAGGCGGTGGGCGACGGCACCGTCAGGACCGAAGCGGGCCAGCACGTCGGTGGCGGGCACGGCGGCGAACGCACCGAGCGTGCGCAGGCCGAGGCGCAGCAGCAGGTCGGCCAGGTCGGGCCGGTCGAGGGCGGCGACGGGGAAGGGCGCCAGGAAGGCGGCCGACCCACCCGGCGGCACCACCAGGCCCCTGCGGGCGGCCAGCCCGGCGGCGAACGTCCCGTCGGCGACACCCACCCGGCACCCGGCCCCGGCCCCGGCCCCACGTCCCCGATCGGCCCCGGCCCCAGCCCCAGTCCCGGCCCCCTCCCGTTCTGGCAGCGGAAATCGACCGCTGGTGGTCGATTTCCGCTGCCAGAACGGCTGGCTGGTGGCGATCGCCGAGGTGACGGCCTCGTCGACACGGGCAGCGAGGGCCTCGTCACCGCCGAAGTAGCGGGATGGGCCGAGCGTCTCGACGGCGGCCACGCCCGAACGGACGACCTCCACCCGGGGGGCGAAGGCGGCGACGGCGGCGACCACCGGTTCGAAGGCGCGGGCGTCACGGCCGACGTCGTGCTCGAGAACCAACAGCTCCGGGCAGCGGCCCTGTGCCTCCCGCCGGCGCAGCCCGCGTACAACGCCCTCGGCCCGCGCCCGTGATGAGCACGCCACCACCCGGTTGGCGAACACCACGACAGCCGGGACGCCGGCCGGGACGCTCGCGGCCACGATCGGCCAGTCGGGCACCCACGCCACCAGCGTGCGGACGGCGCCGGTCATACTGCCGCCGCGGCGGGGGCGGCGGACCGGGTGGCGCGGCGGTCGGCGACGGGCGGGGTGACGGGGCCGGGG
>DATAIT010000083.1 GCA_036262515.1 Acidimicrobiales bacterium
ACTCCCGTGGGGTTGGACAACACCACGGCGAAGGACTCGTCGGCCTCGTCCAGCGTGTCGCCGGTGACGGGGACCTTGACGGTCATCGACGTCACTCCGGCGGCGAAGCTGAGCGTGCCGGCTTTGGCCGTGTAGTCGCCGCCGGCGGCCGGAGCCTCTCAGCGCACGTCGATGACGGCGACCGGGCAGTTGGCGTGGTTGATGACGTAGTCGATGCGATGACCGAAGAAGGCGCGATTGGTGACCGGCGTCCGCCCGCTGGCCAGGACGACGAGATCGGCGCGCCGGTCGGCCCGCTCCACGATGGCGCGCTCGGGATGGTCGGCCACGAGGACGTCGGTGTTCACCTTCACCCCCATGGCCTCGCCGATGGCCGCCGTCTTGGCCACGATGTCCTCACCGATCCGGACGGCGGCGAGCAGGGCCTCGTCGCCACCCATCCGGAGGGCGTGCTGCGGCCCGCTCACCACGTGCACGAGGTCGACCTGCGTCTCGCGCTCGGCCGCCATGGCGAAGCCGACCTCGGCCGCGTACTTGTCGACGTCGTTGCCGGAGAGCGGGATCAGGATGTGTCCGTTGCTGAGCCGGTCGGCGCGCCCGGCCGGGTCGTCGTCGCCGCGGGAGGTCATCACCAGGAGGGAGCACGGCGACTCCTGGATCACCTCTTCGGTCACGTCGTCGAACAGCGGTCCGGTGCCGTCGCCCCGGCGTTCGACTGCTCCCAGCGCCAGCAGGTCGTAGCCCCGTTCGGCTTCGGCCAGGATCACCCTGGACGGCTCTCCCTCGTGGGAGCGGGCGATGCTGCGGGCGTCCTCGAGCTCGTCGTGCAGCGGCGTCCGGGGCCGCTTCTCACCACTCTTGTCCCCGCCCTGGAGGGCGAGGCTGGTGACCTCGACGTCCTCGTCCTCGACCATCAGCCGCAGGAGCGTGGCGGCCAACGCAGCCTGGTCGCCGTCGCCCCGCACGGGAACGAGGACGCGCTTGAGGTTCCCGACGAAGCTGTCCCGCTGCCGCTCCTCCGCTTCCAGGCGCTGCTGCTCCTCCTCGCTGGGCACGACGTGCGACAGCGTCCAGCGCAGGATGGGCGGCGCCATCAGCGAGGTGACGACGGCCACCATGAGGATGATCGAGTACATGTCGGCGGTGAGGATGCCGCGGCTGAAACCGATGGTGGCGACGATGATCTCCATGGCGCCGCGGGCGTTCATGCCGGCACCGAGCGACAGCGCCTCCCAGTGCCCGAGCCGGCTGGCGCGGGCGCCGGCGTAGGCACCGGCGAACTTGCCGAGGATGGCGATGGCGAGCACCACGAGGCCGAGGACGAGCACCTTCGGCTCGGCCAGTCGCCCGAGGTCGACCTTCAAGCCCGAAGCGGCGAAGAACACCGGTGCGAACACGCCGAGGGCGACCTGCTCGAAGATGTGCCGCATCCGATGGTCGAACCGGTTGACCTGGCCCACCAGGATGCCGGCGATGAAGGCGCCGAGCACGGCTTCCAGCTTGAGGGCATGCGTCACCACGCCGAACGACAGCGCCAGCGCCATCAACGCCGTGATCATCACCGTGTCCCCTCCGACGTGGTTGTCGAGGGACCGCAGCAGCAGGCTGACCACCCTTCGCCCGAGGGTGTAGGCGACGAGCAGCACGACCACCACCGACGCCACGGACTTCCCCGCCGTCATCGGGTTGATGGAGCCGCTGCTCGCCAGCCCGGCGACCACCGACAGGAGGATCCACCCGATGGTGTCGTCGATCATGCCGGCCGCCAGGGTGATCTGGCCGATGTCTCGGCGAATGATGTTCATCTCCATCAACACCTTGGCGATCACCGGGATGGCGGAGATGCTCATCGCCGTGCCGAGGAAGAGCGCGAACAGGAGGCGCTTGTCCTTCGCGGCGAGGAACTCTTCGGGGAGCAGGAGCCCGAGGCCGGCGCCCGTGGCGAAGGGCAGCAGGATCCCCCCGAGTGAGATGGCGGCCGCGCTCTTGCCCTTGCGGGCGATCAGACGCACGTCGGTCTCGAGGCCGGTGAGGATCAACAGCATGAGAACCCCGAGCCACGAGATGATCTCCAGGAGGTGGTACTGCTCGGGCTTGTTCGGGAAGACCCCCTCGAACACTCCCGGCGCGATCTTGCCCAGAAGGCTCGGGCCGAGGAGCACGCCGGCCAGCAGCTCGCCGACCACCGACGGCAGCCCCCGCCGGCTCGCCACCACTCCGAGAATTCGCGCCGTGACCAGCAGCAGGGCGAACTGCAGCAGGAAGAGAAGCAGCTCGTGCTCACCCAGCGGCTTCACGACGTTCATTGCGCTTGTCTCCTCGAGGGAACGGGGCTTCGGCCGGCGACTCCCTCTCACCGGCCGCGACGACTTGCCGCCGCCGGCGACGGACTGCCGATCGACCCCTACCCGTTGCGTACGCCGCTGAAAAGCGCCAGCCGGCTACAGCGCGCTGGAGGGCCTCGGCCGTGTGTCCAGGCTGCCCCGCCAGCGGGCGATGGCCATGGCCGTCTCGATCGCCTCGGTCGTGGCGCCGATGGCGGCGGCGTACCGCAGGCGTTCCACCACAGCGGCCAAGTCGAAGGTCCAGTACATGGCCATGAGCGGGTTGATGAACAGCGTCGAGTCGGCGATGCGCTCCAGGAGCTGCACGTTGCCGAACTGCCCCGCGCCGCGGCGGCGACCGAGGCGGAGACGATGGACTCCCATCCGGGCGAGTCGGCGTGGGCGGCGTCCACTGCCTCGAGGTAGTCCCGCACCTCCGGGCTCCGCCGGGTCAGGCTCAATCCGCCCCAGTACCCACCGGCGGCATCCAGCGCGGCGATGGCCTCGAGCACCTCGGCGTGGGCCACGCCGTGGTGGGCGTCGACACCGAACCCGGCGCACACCAACAGCTTGCGGACCGGCCCTGCGGCCGCGTAGAGGCCCAGCATGGTGGTCACGTCCTCGGCCGGCGTGCCCAATCCGGACTCCACGCCGCTCAGCAGGGCATCCGTGCCGCCGTCGACGGCGACGACGGTGTCGACGCCGAGGTGGTCGATCAGCCAGGCCCACGCCGTCCGGGCCGGGGCCACGCCCATCTGGGGCAGCGCCCAGACCTCTGCGGGTGCCCCCTTGGTCTGCAGCCACCGGGCCAGGTGCCGCTCGGGCTGGTACAGGCTCCGTGGGAAACCCTCTGTGGGGGTCTCGGGACGGACCCGGTACCAGCCATGCGGCGCGGCGTCGGCGGTGTCGCCGTCGAGGTAGGCGAAGGAGTAGTTGGCGAGGTGGACCTCAGCGCCGGCCCGGCGCAGCGCCGACCACAGCGGGACCCCGCAGAACACGCCGTACCCCCGCCCGCCCCGGTGATCAGCACCTTGTCGGCGCCAGTTAGGGCGGCGAAGAGGCCCGGCGTGGCCAGCGGGAGGTCGTCCATGCCCCGCATCTTGACCCATGGCCCGATTAGCGTGCCCAGAGCGATGGGACCGGTGGTCGTGACGGGAGCGGCGGGTTTCGTCGGCGCCGCCATCGTCGACGCACTGGTGCGCCAGGGTGCCAGCGTGGCTGCGCTCGTGCACCCTAGGACCGACGCCTGGAGGCTGGCCCCCGTCGAGGCGCAGATCGACCTCGCGCGCCTGGACCTGAACGACGTGCCGATGCTCGCTACCGTCCTGCGTCGACACGGACCGAAGGTCGTCATCCACGCCGCCGCCCGGGGCGGCCATCCCGTCGACCGCGTTTCGCGCGAGGCGGGCTGGCGGGACACCGTCCACGCCACGATCGCCTTGTGGGAGTGCCTCGAGGGTCTCGACGTCGAGCGTGTGGTCCACATCGCCAGCTCGCAGGAGTGCGCGCCGAGCGATCGGCCGGTCCCGGAGGACGTTCCCCTGGGGCCGGTCTCGGCGCGAGGGGTGCACAAGGTCGCCGCCCTCCTCACCGCCCGCCAGCGCAGCGAGGAGCTCGGCCTGCCCGCCGTGTTCGTGCGCGTGTTCTCCGCCTACGGCCAGCGCGAGCAGGAGCACCGGCTCGTCCCCACGCTGCTCCGCTGCCTCCGCTCGGGGGCCCCGTTCCGGCTCACCCGCGACGTCGCCCGCCGTGACTTCGTCCACATCGACGACGTGGCCGAGGCGTGCGTTCTCGCCGCCGGACACCCGTCGGCGGTGGGCGAGACCCTGAACGTCGGCACCGGCGTGGAGACGAGCAACGACGAGCTCGTCGCCCTCGCCCGGGACGTGACGGGCCGCCCGCTCGTGTTGGACGAGCGGCCGTTCGAGCCCCGCCCGGGCGACAGGGCACACTCGGTCGCCGACGTCACCAAGACGGCCCGACTGCTCGGGTGGCGGGCCACCACGGCGCTCGCCGACGGGCTGGCCCGGACGTACGCGCTGGCCGAGCCGACGGTTGTCGGGTGACCAGCACCCAGGGGACCCGCCTGGCCGAGATGGAGGACTGGCACTTCTGGTTCGTCGGGCGCGACGAGCTGGTCGTCGCACTCCTCGACCGACTCGCCCCGTCCGGGCTGCTCGTCGATGTCGGCTGCGGTACCGGCGCGTTCGCGGCCCGACTCGCCGAGGAGCGGGCGACGCCCGTGGTCGCCCTCGACCACGCCTGCCCCGCACGCAGCGGTGCGGCCGCCGCCGCCCTCGCCGACGCCGAGCGCCTCCCCTTGCGGGACGGCGCCGCCGCCGTCGTACTGGCACGGGACGTGCTCGAGCACGTCGACGACGGGGTGGCGCTGGCCGAGTGCCGGCGGGTGCTGCGTCCCGACGGGATGCTCGTCGCCCTGGTGCCGGCCTGGCCGCGCCTTTGGAGCGAGCGGGACGTGGGGGCCGGCCACCGCCGCCGGTACACCAGACCGTCGCTGCGGCGGGTGCTGTCCGGGGCCGGCTTCCGGGTGCACGAGCTGCGCGGGTACCAACTCGCCCTGCTGCCGGCGCTGGCCCTCAGCCGCGCCGCGTCCCGCTGGAGACCCACGTCCCTGCTGCGGGCCGAGGTCAGCCCGCCACGGCGGCTCAACGCCGCCCTCGGCGCCGTGAACCGGGCCGAGGCCGGGCTGGCCCGGCGCAGGTGGCTCCGACCGCCGGTGGGATCGACCTTGGCGGTGGTGGCGGTGCCCCGGTGACCGTCGAGCCGTTCCTGTTCTCGAGCGCTCCCTGGCTGCTGGCGGCGGTGGCCGGCGCCGGCGTCCCGGCCCAGGACAGGGTCGGCGCCGTCGTCGTGGACTGGGAGCGCAAGCGCAAGGCCGAACGGCAGGCCCTGGCCGCTGTGCACATCGGTACCGACACGCAGATCGGCACCGACACGCCGGACGACCTGGCGCGGACGACGGCCAGCGTGCGGGTCCCCACCATCTGCCGGCTCAATGCACCCGGTCCCGATTCCGGAGCCGAGGTCCGTCTGGCCGCCGCCCTCGGTGCCACCGAGGTCCTCGTGCCGATGGTCCGCCGCCCGTCGGAGGTGGAGCACATCCTCCGCCACGCCGGGGACAGGGTCGGTGTGGGCGTGATGCTCGAGACGAACGACGCCGTCGAGGCCGTGCCGCGGATCGCGCGCCTGCCGGTCACCCGGGCCTACGTGGGCCTCATGGACCTCGCCCTAGATCGGGGCAGCAGGACCATCTTCGCCGCCGTGGTCGACGGCACCCTCGAGCGGGTGCGGGACGCAGTGTCGGTGCCGTTCGGCTTCGGCGGCCTCACCGTGCCGGGCGGTGGCTCGCCCGTGCCCACCCTCCTCCTTCTGGGCGAGATGGCCCGGCTGGAATGCGACTTCACGTTCCTCCGGCGCTCGTTCATCGCCGACACCACGGGCGGCAACCGGGCCGCTGCCGTGAACGGGATCCGTGCCGCAGCAGCCGGCGCCGGTAGGCGGTCGGCGGAGCGCATTGCCGAGGACCACCGCCGGCTGGTCGAGGCGGTCCACGCGCTGGGCGGCGCGGTGGTGGCGCGCGCGTGACGCCCGCCGTCAGCGTGGCCCTGCCGTTGTACGCCACCCGTGCCGCCGTGCCCGAGCTCATCGACCGGCTGCAGGCCGCCCTCAGGGATTCCGGCCCGGTGGAGCTGGTGTTCGTCGACGACGGGTGCCCGGAGCGGTCCTATGAGGAGGTGGCGGCACACCCGGCGGACGGCGTGTCGGTGGTCCTGGTGCGCCACAAGCGCAACGAGGGTCAGCATGCCGCCGTGCTCACCGCGCTGCGCGCCGCGTCGGGCGAGGTGTGCGCCGTGATGGACGCCGATCTGCAGGACGCCCCGGAGGACCTGCCGGTACTCCTCCGAGCGCTGGCCGAGGATCCATCGGTGGGTGCAGTCGCCGCCGGGCGCCGTGGCCGGTACGAGGAAGCGTGGCGCCAGCACACAGCCAGGGCGTTCCGGTGGGCGATGCACACGCTCACCCGGGGGCGGGTGCCCGTCGACGCCGGGTTGTTCCTGGTCATGACGCGGCGGACGCGGGATCGGATCCTCGAGCTCGACGATCCCGCCGTGCACCTCGTCGCCGCGCTGGGCCGGCTCCGCATCGGGATGCACACCGTGCCGGTCGTGCGCCGCTGTCGACCGACCGGGGCCACCGGGTACGGACGGTGCCAGCGCGCGTTCACGGCGGCGCGCTCCCTGGTCGTCGTCACTCCGCTGTATCCGCTGTACCGCCGCGTCCGGCCCCGTTCGGCGCCCGCCACCATGCCCGTGCTCAGCGACTCGCCCCGGGCGCGATGAGGACCAGCGGCGCCGCCCACAACGAGCACCAGCGCCAGTACTTCTCGGGACGGTCCCTCCCCCGGATGGACCCGGTCCGGCGCTCGGCCACGCCGTACACGTTGCGCCACGTCGATGCCCTCGTGGCAGATGCCGGCATCGGCCCCGACGACGAGGTGCTCGACGTCGGCTGCGGCCCGGGCAAGTACACCGTGGCCCTCGCCCGCCGGGGTATCCGGGTGACCGGCATGGATCTCACGCCGCGCCTGGTCGATCAGCTCCGGGAGGTTGCACCGGGCATCGCCGCCCACGTCGGCGACCTGGCCGAGCCGCCGGCCGACTTGATCGGAACCTTCGACGTCGTCGCCGGGTTCTTCGTCCTGCACCACATCGCCGATCTGCCTGCCGCCTTTGCCGGTGCCCGCTCGCTGCTGCGACCGGGTGGCCGGGCCGCCTTCGTGGAACCCAACCCCTACTTCCCCGGCTACTACGCGCAGGTCACCTTCACGCCCGGGATGTCGTGGAAAGGGGAGGCCGGCATCTTCCGGATGCGGCCGCGCGTCATGCGTGGCGTCGCACAGGCGGCGGGGTTCACCGACTTCCGCACGTCCCGGCTCGGCGCCTTTCCGCCGGCCCTCGCTAACCGGGCCACCGGTCGGCGGGTCGAGGACCTGCTCGAGCGGGTTCCGGGGTGGCGGGTGGCGCGCGCGTTCAGTCTCTTCTCGATGCGCGTGCCGTGACGGGCGCGGCCGTCATCGGCATGGCCGGGGTCGCGACGGCAGTCGTCGTCATGGCCGCCGGCCGCCGGGTGCAGGTGACCGACGACGAGACCTGGTTCCTCCACGTCGTGCAGCGGATTCGCGCCGGCGAGGTGCTGTACCGCGACGTCTTCTTCGGCGCCGGGCCGCTGGCCGTGTGGGCGGCGTCGGCGGTCGTGCGTCTCACCCGGCCCCAGGTGCTGGTGATGCGCGCCCTGGGCGTCGTCTCCTTCGTGGGTTTCCTGTGCGCAGGCACATGGACGCTCCGTTCGGTCGGGTCGCCCTGGTGGTCCTGCCTCCTGCTGTGGCTGGGCGCGGTGGCGCTGGGCGGGCCCAGCTGGGGGACGGAGAGCCAGTACGGCCAGCTGACCTTCCTGGCCGCAGCCGTCGCACTCGCCTGCCTGGCCGTCCCGGGAGACGGGGGCCCGTGGTACGTCGCCGCGCTGGCCGGCACGGCTGCCGGCGCCGCCCTCGCCTGCAAGCACACGGTCGGGGCGGTCCTGATGGCTTCGGCAATTGCCGTGTTGCTCGGGACGGGCAGCGCCGCCGGCGAGCTCGGCGTGTTCTGCGCCGGTGCGGTGGTCGTGCTCGCCGCAACCTTCGCACCGGTGGCCCGGGCGGGTGCCCTCTCCGGGTACGCCCGTTGCGCCTTCGCCAACAAGGTGACCTATGTGGCCAGCGGGGGGATGGCGCCGTGGGACGGCCTGCGGAACGCCTTGGCTCCTGGGCCGCCCGCCGGCCGGATCGCCGCCCTGGCCCGGTTCGTCACGGCCAGTGCGTTCCTGGTGCTGCCGGCGGCGGTCCTTGCCATGGTGGCCGACGTCGTCGTGCTCGCTGCGGGTGGACCGGCCCAGCGTCGGGTCGCGGCGGCGGTCGGGATGGCGGCGGCGGCGACGGCCCTGGCCGGCGCCGTTCCCCGGGCCGACGGGCGCCACGTCCAGGGGCTGTTCCCGATGGCGCTGCTGGCGATCCTGGTGAGCGCGTCCGCCCTCGACACGGGCGTGGGGTGGTGGCCTCCGCCGCCGCCGGTCGCATGGCCCGCGGGAGTCGTGCTGATGGCGTGGACGGCGCTCGCACTGGTCGTCGCCCTCGACACCGTGCATCGCGTGCCGGTGAGCGCCGAGGCCGTCGACGACGACCTGCCGCATCTCCGCGGCGTCCCGGTCCAGCGATGGCTGCCGGGAGCGGGGCCACGCCAAGGCCAGGCCTTGCGGGAGGCGACCGGGGGTTCGGTGTTCCTCCTCCGCCCTGACGCAGCGTGGTGGTACCTGGCTGCCGGGCTCAGGAACCCGACCCCCTACGACTATCCCTACGCCTCCGTGTTCGGCCCGCGCGGCCAGGCCGAGATGATCGCCGCCATCCGCCGCGGCGACGTGCCCTGGGTCTGCCTGCCCGCGCCGATGGTGGGACGGCTCGCCCCCACCGAGCTGCAGACGTTCGTGGTTGATTGCATGGAACCGGTGGCCGAGACGGCCGCAGGAACGCTCTACCGCCTGCCGGTGGGGAGCGACGCGTGCGCAGGGGCGCGGCGGTCCTGAGGGCCAGGACGGACGGGCAGCACGGCGGACGGGGTCGCCGCTCTCGATGGGCTGGCCGGCCGTCACAGGCGCGCGCTGTCGTCGCCGCCGTCGTCGGCACGGCGCCCAGCCCGCAGGATTGCGGTCGGGTTGGTTCAGGCCGTGGCCGTGGCGGCGGCGACCGGAACGGCGAAGGCCTCGCACCACACGAGGATGGTCTGGGGCCCGGAGACGTCGGCGCCGACCGGTACCGCGAAGTTCTGATTGCCCTCGCTGCCACGGAGTCCGCCGAGCTTGACGCCCCCAGGGCGCCGCCGCTCGACGCCGGGCACCAGGTACACGACCGGCGAAGGAACGTGCGACACGTCGAAGTCCTCGAGGCGAACGAGGAGGCGACCGTCGTCAAGTCGGTAGAGCGCGCCCTGGCCCGACCCGCGATGGCCGGCCAGACCCCGTATCGGCCCGGAGCCCAACCGCTGTGGGCCACTGGGGACGGAAGGCGTCGTCGCAGGCGCCGAGGGCGACGGCGCCGGGCTTGGTGATCCCAGGGCGGGCGGCGCCGGCGACCCGGCCACGGCGCCGAGGGGATCGTCGACATGCTCGGTACGGAAGTACGGCAGGACGGTGAGCGAGAGGACACTGGCTCCGGCGACGCCGACGACGGCCATGCGGAGCACTCGCTGGCGCACGTGGCGCCGGGCCAGCCACGTCAGGAGCACCCACCCGGCGATCAGGCCGAGAACCCGCAGCAGGCTGCGGACGCTCGAGGCGGTCCCCGTGGCGATCTCCGGCCGGAGGGCGACGACTCCGGCAACGACGAGCGCCTGGGTGCCGATCCGCAACCGCCGCTGCAGGGACCGACCAGCAACATGGGAACCGTCGTCTCGCACCACCGTGACCGTCGCCCGGGAAGGCCAGGCGTTACACCCGGCAGGCGGCGCGGGTGGTCGGGAAGGGGCGGGGCGGGAGCGGAATCCCGAGGTTGCGGGTTCACATAGCATCTCGCCATTCCCCAGAGCAGGAGGTGCAAAGATGCTGTTCGGACGTCTCACCGAGATCGAGGGCTCTGCCGAGCAGGTCGACGCCATGCTCGACCACCTGCGCGGCTCGGTCATCCCAGGGGTGAAGGAGATGGCCGGGTCCAAGGGCTTCATCACCCTGGTCGACCGTGACTCCGGCAAGGCCATAGGCATCTCGCTGTGGGAGAACCGGGAGGCGATGGTGGAGGCCCGAAACCGTGCCTCCCAGCTTCGCAGCGACTCCGCCCAGGCCGCCGGGGGCGACGTCGCCGGCGTCGGCGAGTATGAGATCGCCATTGACGAACGCTTTTGAACGGCGCACGGCCCCGCCCCGCTGACCCCGCAGGGCGAGCACGCTCGCTCCCTGGGTGGGGCCTACGCTCACCCGGCGGTCGAGGTCACTCCTAAGCGGGAGATTTACTGTGGTCGCCATGTCGACGGACGGGTTCAGCATCGTGTGCGAGGTGGAGCCAGCCACGCGCCCGGACCTGATGCATGTTCGCCACCAGATCGGCGTCATGAGTCGGATCGCCTCGGCATTCTTGATCCCGGACAACCACATCGGGCGGGCAACGGTGTCGAGCATCGCGGTCGCCCACGAGGTCGAGCTGATGGGCGGAAGAGCGATCGCGTGCCTCAATGCACGAGACCGCAACGTGCTCGGGTTTCGACGCGACCTGCTCACTGCGGCCGCCTACGGCGTGAATGAGTTTCTCTTCGTCTATGGCGATCGTCCCGAGAGCGGCAGGCGGTCCGACGATCTCACGGTGCGCTCGATGCTCGACGAGGCGCGCCGGTTCGCTTCGCACGCCGAGCCGGGTACCAGGCCGCGACGACTCGGCGTGACCGCGCGGCTGGTGGCCCTGCCGCCCTGGAAGCGGGAGGCGGACTTCTTGTTCGTCCAGGTCATCTTCTCCGTCGAGGAGCTCCTGCGCTGGCGGTCCACGATCGACTTCGACGGTCCCGTCTTCGCCGGCGTGATATCGCTCGCATCGGCGACGATGGCCCGGAAGCTCTCCGCAGACATTCCCGAACTCGCCGTGCCGGACCGGCTCGTCGCCGCTCTCGACCGAGACCGGAACGCAGGAGTCGACCACGCCTGTCAGATGATCGACGAGATCCGGGAGTCGGCGGCATTCGAGGGTGTCCATCTCGTCCCGGTCTCGCGCTACCGGCAAATCGCATCTCGCCTCGAGCCAGCCTGATTGGCCCGCCTCGCCCCTGCTTCTGGCCGCCAGCGGGGAGGCGGGCGAGTCGGGGTGCGGGTCACCGGGGTGGAGCGCCTGTAGGCCCCACGCCAGGGCGGGGTCCGTGGAGGGAAGTCACACCGGGGAACGGCGGCTGGCCCCCACCCGGGAGGCGTGGTCGCCCCCTGGCCCGCCCTCATGCCGTGTGGTCCACTTGGATGGTGTCGACGGGGGCGAACCCGCAGGTTTGGCAGAACCCGCGGGCACCGCGTGCGGCCTGACCTGGCCGGGTCGGGATGACCCGCCTCATCGCGCGGCTCGGGTTGCGCCCGCGCCTGGTCACTGCCTCCCTGCTCGCGCTCGCCATCGCCGTCTTCTTCGGCGGCGCCATGGCCGCCCTCGCGGGGGCCAGACGTTCCTCCACGGCAATCGACCGGCTGCTGGCGAGCTCTCCGCCCGAAGACGTGTTCGTCGTGCCCGAGGAGGGGAGCAGCGTCGACATGAACAGGGTCCTCGCGTTGCCGCAGGTGCTCGCCAGCGCGTACGAGGCCTACCTCGCGATGGTGTCCGTCGGGCCGGACGGCAGACCGGAGGTCGAGAACGCCGGGAAGATTAACCCGTACCTGTACCAGCCCATCACGGGCCCTCCCGGTGCTGTCAACCGACTGCGCATCGTGCGTGGCCGGGACCTCGATCCGAAGGCCCCACTCGACGTCGTGATCGACGAGGAGCTGGCCGCCGAGCGCCACCTCTCGGTGGGTTCCAAGCTCGTGATGGCGACCTACTCGAGCGACCAGGCGGAGTCCGTGTTCGGGAACGAGTCCTCGGGTGCCGAAGATCCGTTGCCGGAAGGCCCCGTCCTCGATCTCGACGTGGTCGGGATCGCGCGGATGCCGGTCGACATCCATCCCGGCGACGAGGACCACACCACCTCCTTCGGCGGCACCAAGGACATCTACCTCACGCCGGCGCTGCTCGAGCGATACGGCGACCGGATCACAGTCTACGGCGCCCCGGCGCCCGATGCGCCTCGCGGCGTGCGGCTCGTCCACGGGCTCGCCGACCTGGACGCCTTCAGGACCGGCGTGCGGGCGCTGCCCGGCGGCGATGGCGTGATCATCGACGTCAGCGACTCCGATGCATTGGGCAGCGCCCTACTGGCAGGCGACGCAGTGGGCGTCGAGACGGCGGCGCTCGCTGCCCTCGCCGCCCTGCTCGCGGTCACGGGCGTCACCCTGGTCGGCCACGCCCTGGCCCGGATGGCCCGCAGTGCGACGGCCGAACTCAGCGTCCTGCGCGCCCTGGGGCTGCGGCCGGTGGAGCTGCTCCTGGTCGCCGCTGCGCCGGGTCTGGCGGCGGTCGCCCTCGGTGCCGTGGCGAGCGTAGTGGTGGCGTACGCCGGCTCTGCATTCACGCCGATCGGTCTGGCCCGCGAGGCCGAAGTGGCGCCGGGAGCCCACGTCGATCGCGTCGTGTTCGGGACGGGCGCGCTGGCGCTGCTCGTCCTCGTCGGTGGCCTCGCCCTGCTGTCGGCCCGACCGGCGGCGCTGTCCGTCGCCGCCCGACGCCGCTCGCTTCCGCCCCGGAGAACCGGCCTCGCAGACCGCTTGGCGTCGTGGGGGGCCCCGCTCGGTCCGACCCTCGGCGCCCGGTTTGCCTCCAGCCGGGAAGCCAGGGACCGAGGGGCGCCGCTGCGCTCGGCGATGGTGGCGATAGCGGTGGCGATTGTCGTCCTCGTGGGTGTCGTGACATTCACGTCGAGCCTGCGGAAGTTGAGCGGCAGCCCGGCGGCCCAGGGGGCGGCGTGGGATCTTGCCATCGGGAACATCAACCTGAGCGACTACGGCCCGGACGATTTCGCGCGACTCGGAGCCGATCCCAACATCGACGGCGTCGCGGCGGTGGCCGCGCCGCAGGGACGCGGGTCCATCGAGGGTCGCGACGTCACGATCGTGGGGCTCGAAACGGTGTCCGGCGGCGTCGGGCCCCGCATGCTCACCGGTCGGCTGGCGGACGGCGTGGGGGAGGTCGTGCTCGGGCATCGCACGGCTGCCCGCCTCGGGAGGGGCGTCGGCGATCGGGTACGCCTCAGCTACGGCGACTCGGAGCAGGAGGCCGAGGTCGTGGGAACCGCGCTGCTCGGACCGGGAATCGCTCCCGCGCTGCGCATCGGAGAAGGCGTCCTGGTCTCCGTTGCGGAGATGCGGACGCTCGCGACCGACCAGCCCGTCAACTTCCTGCTGGCCAGGGTGAAGCCGGGTGTGTCGGTCGACCGGGCGGTGGCTGCGCTGCAGCCGGACTGGGGCCGCAACGTGGCCCGCCCGGTGCTGGCGGCGGACGTGGTGAACCTCCGCCGCGTGCGGGGGATCCCGGTGGCCCTCGCGCTGGCACTCGGCCTGGCGGCGGCGATCCTCCTGGCCGCCGCGCTGGTCCTCTCGGTGCGCCAAGGGCGGCTCGACATCGCGGTCCTGCGCGCCGTCGGGGCGACGGGACCACAACTCGCGTCCGCGCTGACGTGGCAGGCCCTCTGGCTCTACGGCGCGGCCGCCCTCGTCGCCCTGCCGCTCGGCACCCTCGCCGGCCGCGTCGCCTGGCGACGGGTTGCGGAGGGAGTTGGCGCGCTCGTCCCCCCGGTGCTTCCCCCCGGCGACGTCTGGCTCATAGTCGGCGGCGGTCTCGTGGCGGTGGCATTGATGGTCGTTCTGCCGGCGTTGCTCGCCGCCCGGCAAAGGCCGAGCGTGGCCCTGCGGACCGAGTAGGGCCCTGATGGCGGTCGGGCGTCCACCCCGGCCGGAGAAGGCCACCACCCCTTGGGCCATCAAGTGGTGGCGCCCCGAGGGCTCCGAGCTGGCCCATGACGCTCATGATGTCTTCGACGTACCAGATCTCCTCGATGCGGCCGCCGGCGAACCGCATGAAGTCATGGCCCTCGAGTGACAAGCGCCGACCATCGGCGGGACCATCCCCGCACGACTTGTCAACCGGGACGCCTTCCGCACCAGGCTTCCGAAGGGAGGGTCTGTCAGGTCTGTCGGCGCTGCTCCCGGAGGTGGGCTTCGAGGGCGGGCAGAGCGGCGATGTCTTTTGGGCCGGCCGGCGAGCCGCTTGGACGCGATCACGTCTTCGAGCGAGGCGACCGGAATGTCGACGTCGGCGCGCCGGACCACGACCACGTGGGCCGCGAGCTCGTCGTAGCCGCCGGTGAAGCCATAGGCGTGAAGCACAGGTCCAGCGGGCCATGGCGGGTGGCCAAGGTCATCGTGGTCATGTTGGCCAACAGGTCCGGGTGTGGTTCGAACGCGACGCCCTCGGGGTCGGCCTCAACCCGAAGACGAGCGCCCAGGGCCGTGAGCGCGGCCGCCAGCCGGGTGAGGTTGTCCTTCGCGCTCGACGGACAAACGTCGATGTCAACAGTGGAGTGGCCCGTCTCGTGCAGTCGGGCGGCGACTCCACCGATGACCACGAAGGCGACACCGTGTTCGGTCAGGACACGGCAGATCTCGACGACGTGGCCACGTCGTCGAGCTTAGTGCTCTGGACCGTAATTCCGATCACGTATTCCTGAGGGCTAGTCAAGCCGCCGTTCGGTAGTCGTCCTTCTCCGCCAATCGCTCCATGAGCTTTGCCAAGTCGCTGCGGGTGAACCTCCACTCGAACGGCTTGGCGGTCTGCTCATAGCGCCGCTCGAAGGCGAGCAGGCGGGCCTCGACGTCGTCCAGGTCGGCGAAGTCGTTGGGGGTGAGCACCTTGCGCTGGACCACCGAGAAGTAGATCTCGATCTGGTTCAGCCAAGAGGCGTGAATTGGGCCGTGGACCAGGTGGGCGTTGGGCCAACGGGCCTGGAGCCGGTCGATGGATCTCTGGCCTCGGTGCGAGCTGCCGTTGTCGACCACCCAGAACACCCGCCGGGCGGAGGCGTAGGGCTCGGCGCCCATCACCTGGTCGACCAGACGACCGAACGGCTCGATGCCGGCCTTCGCCTCGCAGCGGCCGAACACCTTGGCCCGGTGCACGTCCCAGGCGGCCAGGTAAGCGAGGGCGCCACCACGCTCGTACTCATGCTCCACGCGCATATCGCGCCCCGATGCCGCAGCCAGCGTGGGGTGGCAGCGCCCACGGGCTTGGATGGAGGTCTTCTCATCCGAGGAGATGACGAAGTCCTCCTCGCCCAGGTCCTCTCCCTGCCACTGGCGGGCGTACAGGTCGAGCACGCGGGCAGCCTTGGCCTCGAAGTCCGGGTCGCGGGGAAAGATCCACGAGCGGTGGGCCCACGGCCGGATGGCGTCTTCGGACAGCCAGCGCCACACCGTGGTGCCGGAGATCTCGGCCACGATGCCCCGGGACACGACTTCGGTGGCGATGTCGGGGACGTGCAGGCGCGACAGCGGCACGCCGAGGCGCGACGGCAGCTCGCAGGCCAGCGCCTTGACGGCCACGACCACCTCAGGGGGGGAAGACCGGGGGTCGGCCGCCCCGGGGACGCTCGTCGAGGCCGGCCAGTCCCTGCTCGAAGAAGCGCTTGCGCCATTTCGAGGCGATCTCCCGGCGAGTGTCGAGGCGAGCGGCGATCTCGTCGTTGTCCAGGCCCTCGGCGGCCATGAGCACGATCTTGGCTCGCACGACGTCCCGATACGGCAACGTATAACGGCGGCTCCGGGCCTCCAGCTCTCGGCGCTGGTCGGCCGTGAGCCTCAGCACGTACGGGCTCTTCCTGGGCATGGCCATCCCCTCCTGAGGGGAGACCATACGTTACCGAGGCCCCGGACTTACGTGATTGTAGTTACGTGCTGGTATTTCTGCCGTGAGGTACTTAGGCTGCGTCACTCACCAGCCGGTAGCGCTGGGCCCGCAGCCGTGCCCGGTCGTTCTTGCTCAGGGACCGTTCCCAGTCGGCAATGACATCGTCGTGGTTGTCCCGCTCCGCGAGTTGCAGCCGCAGATCGAGGCCCGCCCTCGCCAACAGCTTGAGCAGGGTCGGCAGCGTCGGTTGGCGGCGCCCTGATTCGTAGGCCGACAGCGTCGGCTGGGCGATCCCGAGCAGGTCGGCGAACGAGTGCTGCGACAGACCGAGTCGGCCTCGGGCCGACTTCAGCAACGCACCAGCGCCCTCATCCTCGTCTATCGACGACTTGGGCGCAACCAGAGCCCTGATACCTCGCCGCGGAACGACGACATGGACTGGCAGCGAGGCTCCGCCTCGTCGGTCGAGCGTCGAAGAACGCGCGCTCGCGATCTCGATTTCGGGCCAACTGACGACCGTCCCGCACGGCGCATCGGAGGAGCGCTCCACCTCGCCATGCGGTCATGGGTCGAGCAGCAGGAGCAACGGCTACCGTTGGCGGCCAACCCGGGCTGCCGCGGGTTGGGTTGGCCAGAGAGAACCGCCGTGGACGATGACTGGCGCCGGAAGGGCGCGACGCTCAGCGACAAGACCGCACGTAAGGAGTTCGGCCTCACCCAAGCTGAGATCGAGGCCGCCATTGACGGCGGTCAGCTCCAGTACCGCGTCGGTGTCATTCACGGAAATCCGTGGCTAAGGCTCCTACGGCGGGAGGTCCAGGCGCTGGTGGAGACCAACCACGACGACCAGGTTCACCGACGACGCCGGGCGAAGGCCGAGTTGGCCCAGCTGGATCGCGAGCTGAAGCGCCTCCGTGCGGAGGTCGCCGCCCTGGAGGAGCAGCGCAAGGGAGTGATCGGGGCGCTCGAAGAGTGAATGAGCTGTCGGCCGGCGGGTTCCGTCTACTCAGCGCCACCGCCGGTGGCTCGGGAGACCCAGCGGTTAACGCCCTCCCAGTCCGCATCCACCGTCATCCGGCCTTGTGCCTTCAGGATCGTGCATACCGCCGGCTTCCCGGATCCGGGCACTCCGGTGATCCACACGACCATCGGACCATGAAGACGCGGCCGCCTCGCACGCGCGAGCACCAATTTGGACCCCCGGACGTGTCCCAGAAGGCGCCTCGGGAACCAGGCGTGTGGCCGCCACAGAACGCCGGGTGGCGGCGACGCTGGTCGGCGTGTCGACGGGCTGGTGACATCATGGGTCCATGGCCCGTGCCTGGCACCTTGAGCGCCACCCGGGAAAGCACGTCGCTATCGACATGCGCACCGACGAGGTCGTCCTCGTCGCGGACACCGCGCAGGAACTCCACGCTCAGATCCAGGCCCAGGGCCTCACACATGTGGCGACGATGCGGGCGCCCACCGACGACGAGGCGCTGTTCGTCGGCGGCCACTGACGTCCTGCGAGGTGCGTTGCGCTCAGCCCGCTCCTTAGGCCCGTGGCGGCGGCTCGCCTGCCGGCCCGGTGCTCACCGAACTTGGTCAGCTCCTTTCCGCGAGATCATCCACGAGGACCCGGTCCAGATGGTCGGCAGCGGCGGTGTCTTGAGCGGGGACCCAGGCCCAGTAGATGTCGAGGGTGGTCGAGGTCCGGGCGTGGCCCAGCCGATTCGCGACGGTTCGCAGGTCGAAGCCGGCCGTGAGCAGCTCGGTGGCCACGAAGTGGCGGATGCCGTGGATCTTCACGTGGTCGAGGTTGGCGCTGGACCGGAGCCGCTCCCATCGCCGAGTGACGCGCTCTAGCCGCCAAGGTCGTTGGCGGAGTGGATCGCTGGAGAAGATGAAGCAGTCGGCGTCAAAGTCGCGCCCTTCGGCGGAGACGGTTCGCATCGACGCGGCGCGCAGCTCGCCGAGGGACCCAGCCGCTTGGCGGGTGAGCGAGACCATCCGGAACCGATCGGTCTTGGTCGTCTTCACGATCACCCCCTCCGTTCGCGTGACGGCCACGGATCGCTCGATGCGGACCGTCCGGCCTCGAAGGTCGATGTCGGACCACCGCAGGCCGCACACTTCGCCTCGGCGTGCCCCGGTGGCAGCGGCGACGTCGAGCCAGCAGCCGAACACCGGGTCGTTCGCCCGGCCGAGAGCGAGCATGGTCCGCAGCTGGATCTGGCCGCTCGGGCTCGACGTGTTCATGGCCAGAGGCGCTGGCTGCATGCTCGGGGCGCTGATCCACACCACCCGAGGGGCCTGAACCTGAAACGCTACTGCGCCATGCCCGACGAACGGACGACCGGGCGCCGGGGCGGCGCCGTGGCTTCTCGGCGGGCGCTGGCGGACCGCGGCGTGCGCCCGGCCGCCGCCCTGGTGGCCGGCCTGGGCGCCGTTGCCGTCGTCAGCGTCGCGCTCGCGCCCCTGCAGGATCGGGTCAGCCGGGCGTCCCTGGCCCTGGCCCTCCTCGCCGTCGTCATCGTCACCTCGGCCGTGGGCGGCCGCCGGCCGGCCTATGCGGTGGCGGCCGCCGCGACGGTGTGTTTCATGCTGCTGCTCCCTCCCATCGGTTCGCTACAGGTACATCTCGGTGACGACGTCTTCGCCGTGTGCGCCATGGCCGTCATCGGCACGGGCCGTCGCCCACCTCGTGGGCGGTCGCATCGAGGCGTTCGGCCGGGTGGAGCAGCGGCGCTCGGTGTTGCTGCGATCGGTGTCCCACGACCTCCGCACGCCCTTGTCGGCGATCAAGGCGGCGGCGTCGGAGCTGTCCGAGTCGGCCCACGACGAGGCCGCTCGCGACCGCCTGCTGGAGCTCATCGCCTACGAGTCGGAGCGCCTCGACCGCCTGGTGGCCAACCTGGTCAGCTTCGGGCGGATCGAGGCGGGCTCGCTGGTGCTCCAGCGCCAGTCGGTCGATGTGGCGGAGCTGGTGGAGTTCTGCACGGCCCGGCTCGGGCCCACGATGGCGGCCAAGGGCATCGTCGTGAAGACCGAGGTGTCGGAGTCGCTTCCGAGCCTGCACGTCGACTACGTGTTGTTCGAGCAGGTGCTGTCCAACCTGTTGGGGAACGCGCAGCGCCACTCGCCGCTGGGCGGGGTCGTGCAGGTGCTCGGCCGCTCCGACGGCACAGAGGTGACGCTGTCAGTCATCGACGCCGGGCCCGGCGTCGACCCGGCAGAAGCGGACGCCATATTCCTGCCGTTCCGCTCGGGCACGGTGGCGGGCACCAGCGGGATCGGGCTTGCCATCTGCAAGGCGATCGTCGAAGCCCACGGCGGTAGGATCGGCGTCGGTGAGGCTCCCGGAGGCGGTGCCAAATTCACCGTCGCCATCCCCGCCGCGTGAAGTCGGAATCCTGCTGGTCGAGGACGACCCCGGTGGTGCCGAGGTGGTGGCGACGGCGCTGCGGGCCAGGGAGTACGCCGTGACCGTGGTCACCACCGGCGCCGACGCCCTCGAGGCGGTCAGCCGGTGCGAACCCGACGTCGTGGTGCTCGACCTCGGCCTGCCCGACATCGACGGCATCGAGGTGTGCCGCCGGCTGCGGCGCTGGTTTCTCAATCCCATCGTCGTGCTCAGTGCCGACGGCGCCGAGGACCGCAAGATCGCCGCCCTCGACGAGGGGGCCGACGACTACGTCACCAAGCCGTTTTCGGTGCCCGAGCTGCAGGCCCGCCTGCGAGTGGCGTTGCGCCACCGCGCCCTGGCGGCGACCGTCGTCGACCCCCGCACCATCCGCCTCGGCGACGTGGTGGTCGATGTCGGCGCCCACCAGGTGCTGGTGGGCGGCGCGCCGGTTCCGCTCACGAGGAAGGAGTTCGCCCTGCTCGCCTTGCTGGCTGCCAACGCCGGCAAGGTGATGACCCACGGGGCCCTCATGGGCCACGTGTGGGGCTCCGCCCGACGGCAGGGCACCGAGTCGCTCCGCGTCCACGTCACCCAGTTGCGCAAGAAGCTCGGCGCCGGCCCAGGCCGGCCGCGGATCCTGACCGAGCCCGGTGTCGGCTACCGGCTGGCAGTGCCCGACGGTGACGGATAGTCCGCCTTCCGAACCGACGGCGAAGGGGGACCTGACGCAGGCACCGTAGGGTCGCTCGAAGCGAGCGGGACTGCGACCGGCTGGCTACTGCGACGGCTCGTACGGCGACTCGACCTGCGCCTCCATGAGGTATCCCCGACTCCGGACGGTGCGGACGGCAAGGCCCAGCGGCTGCAGCCTTTTTCGGAGACGCATGATGTGAAGCCGTATGGCCCCCGATGACAGGTTCTGACCCGCCGACACGGCCACCATCGCCTCGGGCGCGACCACTTCGCCCAGCTGGTCGGCGAGGATCCGACAGAGGTGCTCCTCCCCCTCGGAGAGTGCAACCCATCGTCCCCGGTACGTGATGCGGCCGTCGCCCTTGACCTGGGGACGGTGACTGTGGCGAGAAGCTCGGGCCGCGAGGGCGACGGCCCGGACCCGAACGTCGTCGTCGCTGGTCGGGAGCCGAACCCAGTCCTCGTCGCAGCCGGTACCTGCTGGCGCAGGCTCGTCCGGACTCACCAGCAGGAGTCGTGGTGTGCCGGCGGCCCGGAGGTCCGAGAGCACCGCCGACTCCTCCGGCCACCGCAGAATGGCGACGTCGAGCAGGGCGGCCTGCAGCGCCGCCGAGAGCCCCGTGTGCCCGTCGCCAGTCACCACCGTCATGAGATCTCAGACTGCGTCGTCACCGAATTCGCCGGTGCGAATGCGCATGAGACGGTCGATGTCGTACGCCCAGATCTTGCCGTCCCCGATCTTGTCGGTGCGGGCGGCCGACGCGACGAGCTCCATGATCTTGTCGACCTGGCTGGTCTCGACGAGCACTTCGATCTTGACCTTGGGGACGAACTCCATCTTGTACTCGCTCCCACGGAACGACTCGGTCTTGCCGCCCTGGCGCCCGTACCCCTGCACCTCGCTGACGGTGAGTCCGAGAAGGCCGGCGCCCCGCAGCGCGTCCTTGACGTCCTCCAACTTGAACGGCTTGATGATGGCGGTGACCAGATAGGGCATGCGGCTCTCTTCTCGCTCTCTCCTCGCCGTTCGGCGAGATGGCAGGGCTGGGATCGGATGAGGAGACCGGGCGTCGGGCCCCCGGTCTCCTCATCTGCTGCTACGGGCTGCCGTCGCCAGCCGCTGCGGTCTCGGCGGGTTCCCGAACCGGCGGCTTCGGACTTTCCCTCGGGATGCCTACGGGCGTGGAATAGGTCATGCCCTGCCCGAACTCCATGTGATAGGCGGGCGTGCCGTGCTCGTGGATGTCGAGCCCCTCGAGCTCGCCGTCCCGGCCGACCCGCAGGCTCCACGAACCCTTGATGGAGGCGATGGCCTTCATCAGGATCATGGCGACGGTGAAGACGACGACGACGCAACTGGCACTCCCGATGACCTGGGCGACGAGCTGGTCCGTGCCGCCGCCGAAGAACAAGCCCTTCACGACCGTCGCCGTGTCGGCCCCGTCGGCTGTCGGGATACCGAACTGACCGGTGGCGAACAAACCGACACTGAGCGTGCCCCAGATGCCGCAGGCGCCATGAACGGCAACGGCCCCGATCGGATCGTCCCAGCGCCTGTACTCCATGAAGTCGACGGCCAGCGGCACCACGATGCCAGCGACAGCCCCGATGACTATGGCTCCCATGGGGGAAACCCAATAGCAAGGGGCGGTGATGGCCACGAGGCCGCCGAGGAAGCCGTTGACCGATATGCCGAGGTCCCACTTCTTGGACCGGGGATAGACGAACAGCACTGCGACCATGCCACCGGCACACGCGGCCAGCGTGGTGTTGGCGGCCACCCGGCCGATGCCCACCCAGTCCATGGCCGACAGCGTCGAGCCGGGGTTGAACCCGTACCAGCCGAACCACAGGATGACGCCGCCGATGGCGCCGATGGTCAGATCGTGTGGCGGCGTCGGGCCGCCGCCGTCGCGCTTGAACTTGCGGCCGAGGCGGGGGCCGAGGGCGATGCAACCGGCTAGGGCGATGAACCCGCCCACGGTGTGCACGACGGTTGAACCCGCGAAGTCACGGAACACCGCATCGCCACTCATGCCGTGGAACCAGCCCATCGTGTTGCCGAGCCAGCCACCGGGTCCCCACACCCAGTGCCCGAAGATGGGATAGATGAACCCGGAGACGGCGGTGCTGTAGAGGATGTCGCCCTTGAACCCCGTGCGGCCCACCATGGCGCCCGAGGTGATGGTGGACGCCGTGTCGGCGAAGGCGAATTGGAAGAGGAAGAAGGCGAGGAACGCGACGCCGGTCGACCCATAGGCGTCCGTCATCCCGTGGAGGAAGAAGAACTGATGGCCGATGAGGCCGTTGCCCTCGCCGAACTGGAAGGCGAACCCGATGGCCCAATAGAGGATCCCGCACAGGCAGGTGTCGAACACGCACTCGAGCAGGATGTTGACCGTCTCGCGGGACCGGGCGAAGCCGGCCTCGAGGGCCATGAAGCCTGCCTGCATGAAGAAGACCAGGAAGGCGGTGACCAGGACCCACACGGTGTTGATGGGGCTGACGAGCTCGTCGGCCTTGTGGACGATCGTCGTGCTCTGGGCGAACGCAGTGGAGTCGAAGTACCAGGCGAATCCCTTCACCGTGGCGAGCATGGCCCCGATGCCGAGCATCTTGCCGCCCAGGACGGCGAGGAAGACGCGTCGCGTGTCGTGCTGCTTCAGACGTTCCAACCGTGTACGGATCATGAACGGGGAACGTACGGTGCGGGTGTTACGAAGCCGTTCGGTACGCGTACCGGCTCGGTGTACATCGTGTTACGTCTGTGTAACGTCGCCCGTGAACGGCTGGTTCGTCGCTCTAGCCTGCGGCGTGCCCCTGGAGCGAGGACCCCTTTTGGCCGACGACGCCCTCAGCGGCGCGGCCTGGTGTTCCGCCCACGCCCGGCTCGTGGACGCCTGGCTGTGCGAGTTGTTCGAGCAGGCGAATCCCGCCCCGACGGGGATGGGCCTGGTCGCCATCGGCGGCTATGGCCGGGCCGAGCTGTGCCCGGGAAGCGACATCGACCTCATGTTCGTCCACGACGGTCGGGCAGGGGCATCGTCGGTGGCCGAGCGGATCTGGTACCCGATCTGGGACGAAGGGCTGCATCTGGGCCACAGCCTGACCACCGTCCGAGACGCCCTCCGTCTGGCCGCCGACGACCTCGACACGGCGACCGCCCTGCTCAGCGCCCGCCACGTCGCCGGCGATCCTTCGCTGAGCGCGGCGCTGGCCCAGGGGGGCGAACGGCAGTGGACGAAGCGCTCGCGGCGGTGGCTCGAGCAACTGGCGGACCGCGTCGATGCCCGACACCTGGCCGCCGGGGAGGTCGCGTTCCGACTCGAGCCCGACCTCAAGGAGGGAAGGGGCGGGCTGCGGGACGTCCACTCGCTGCGTTGGGCGGAGGCGGCGCATGGGATCCTGCTGGAGCACGACGACCTCACCATCAGCGCTGCGTATGCCGTCCTGCTCAGCGTCCGAGTCGAGCTCCAGCGGGGCGCACGAAGACCCACCAACCACCTCACCCTGCAAGAGCAGGACGCCGTGGCGGCGCGCCTCGGCCTGCCCGATGCGGATGTCCTGATGTCGAACGTGGCCCAAGCGGCCAGGACCATCGCGTGGACGAGCGACGATACGTGGCGACGGGTGCGTTCCGGGTTGCGGGGCCCCGCCGGCCGGCTTGCTCGTCGGGTCCGGGAGGTGGCCGACGGCGTGGTCATCGTGGACGGCGAGGCCGCACTGGCATCGGACGCCGGATGCGACCCCACGCTCGCCCTGCGGCTGGCGGTGGCAGCCGCGCGCCACGCCGGATCCGTCGAGCGTCAGTCCCTCGAGCGACTGGCGACCGAGGCCCCCCCTTTGCCCGATCCGTGGCCGTCGGAAGCGAGAACGCTCTTTGCAGAGCTGCTCCTGACCGGCGCACCGGCCGTCAGCGTCATCGAGGCGTTCGACCAACGCGGCATCTGGGCCCGGATCCTGCCCGAGTGGGACCCGGTCCGGTCTCGCCCGCAACGCAACGCCTACCACCGCTTCACCGTCGATCGGCACCTCCTCGAGACGGCGGCCAACGCAGCGGCACTCGCCGGTCGTGTCGCCAGGGCCGACCTTCTCGTGATCGCCGCCCTTCTGCACGACCTCGGCAAGGGGTATCCCGGCGATCACAGCGAGGTCGGCGTAGAGCTGATCACCACCGTCGGCGGGCGGATGGGCTATCCCGCCGACGACATCGAGACCCTGGGTTCGCTCGTCGCCCACCATCTCCTCCTGGCCGACGTCGCCACCCGCCGCGACCTCGACGACCCGGCCACCGTGGACCGCGTCGCGGCCGCCGTCGGCACGGTCGATCGCCTGAACCTGTTGGCCGCGCTCACCGAAGCCGACTCCCTGGCCACCGGGCCATCGGCCTGGGGGCCGGCGAAGGCACAGCTCGTGAGCCGACTGGTGACGCTGGCCGCCCACGTCCTCGGAGGCGGCGACTCGGCTGCGCTTCCGACTCCTGCGTTCCCGAACGCACAGCAGCGAGCCCTTCTGGCGGCCGGCGGCCAGCACATCGACGGCCGTGACGAGGTACTCACCGTGGTCACCGACGACCACCCTGGCGTGTTCAGCCGGGTTGCCGGCGTGGTCGCTCTCCACGGGCTCGACGTCGTCGCCGCAAGCGCCTATTCGAGCGACGACGGGCGGGCCCTCGCCGAGTTCCGGGTGTCGGATCCCTTCCGCTCCGTCACGCCCTGGCCCCGGATCGTGGTCGACCTGGAGGCGGCCCTCGAGGGGCGCCTCGCCCTGGATGCCCGTGTCGCCGAGCGGGCCCACACCTACGGACGCGGGACAGCGAGGCTGCGCCCCCAGCCGGCGACAGTGTCGTTCCATGCCGATGCCTCAGCCGTTGCGACGGTGATCGACGTCGAGGCCACAGACGGTGTCGGCGTCCTGTACCGGATTACCCGGGCGCTGGCCGAGTTCGACCTCGACATACGGTCCGCCAAGGTGCAGACCCTCGGGGGGCGGGTGGTGGATGCGTTCTACGTGCGCGACCGCAGCGGCGCCAAGATCACCGACCCTGCACTGCTGACGGAGATCGAACGGGCCATCGTCCACAGCCTCGATCCCTGATCGGGGGTTTGCGCGCAGCCCTTTCCGGTCCCTGTGGCGGAGAGCGTCTGGCACAGCTCGGACCGAAGAACGCGCTGGGGTGCGTTTCCTCGCCGTCGGGCGCGGGTAGAGCGGGGCCGAAGAGGCCACGGCGGTCTCGCCCATGCGATGAGCCTCAGGAGGCGACACGTGCGTACATCCTGCTCCTCGACCTTCGCCGCGCCCCGTCGGCGCATCGGGCCTGCGCTCCTCCTCGGCGGCGTCGTTCTCGGAACGGTCGGAGTTCTGACGAGTCCAGCTCGGGCGGCTGCGCCGGCGGCGGCCTTTCTCAATCCCAACAACGACGGTCCGGGCGCGGTCGTGTCCGATCTGGCTGACGGGACTGACGGCCTGTACCACTTCGTGGTGCGGGCAAGCGACCCCGACGGGGGCGCCATTACCTCCGTGGCCCTCCAAATCGAGGACGGAGACGCCGATGCGGCGTTCGAGCCCATCGGACTCGCCACACGGGTGGGTACCACCGACACCTGGGAGCTGAAGTGGGACGCCAGCGCCCATACGCCTCAGACCGACGTCGACAACGATCCCGGGACGGTCCGTGCCGTGGTCACCGACGCCGGCGCGGAGATCTCCAACGTCGACGTTGCGGTCACCTTCCGGAGTGCCGCCGACACGGTCGAGTTGACGTCGCCGGCCAACGGCGCCACTGCCACCTTTGCTGCCGGCGCCCTCACCGTCACCGGCACAGCGAGCGCAGGGGCAACGTCCGTCGACCTCTTCTATTCGACGACGGCGGTGGGTACGGACCCCGTGTACGCCGCCTGCGGCACCGCCACCACGACCGGGGCCAGCACCAAGACCTTCTCCGGTACCTGCACCGCCGGCGCCACTCCGCCGTCGAGCATCACCGCCATCGCCGCCAGGGTGGGCAACGGCGCCAACCAGAGTGGCGACGCCCACCGGGTCATCGGGGCAGGCACCGCGGGGACCACCACGACGACGACCACCACCACGCCCGGCGGCACCGGCGGCCCGCAGCCGGCCGGCGAGCAGGGGTACGCGCTGGTTGCGGCCGATGGCGGGATCTTCAACTTCGGAAGCTCGCGGTTCTTCGGCTCCACCGGCGGCACCCGGCTCAACCGGCCCATCGTGGGCATGGACCACGCCCCTTCCACCCAGGGGTACTGGCTGGTGGCGTCCGACGGCGGCGTCTTCGCCTTCGGCGACGCTCGCTTCCTCGGCTCGACCGGAGGCATCCGTCTGGCTCGGCCGATCGTCGGTATGCGAGCCACCTCGACGGGCAACGGCTACTGGCTGGTGGCGTCCGATGGTGGCGTCTTCGCCTTCGGCGACGCCCGGTTCTTCGGATCCACCGGAGCACTGCGCCTGGCCCAGCCCATTGTCGGTATCGAGCGCACGCCCACCGACAACGGCTACTGGCTGGTGGCCGCCGACGGCGGGATCTTCGCCTTCGGCGACGCCCGGTTCTTCGGCTCCACCGGCGCCACCCGCCTGAACTCGCCCATCGTGGGCATGGCCCGTAGCAGCACGGGTCTCGGCTATCTGCTGGTGGCGGGCGACGGAGGAATCTTCGCCTTCGGCGACGCCGTCTTCCACGGGTCGACCGGCGCCATCCGTCTGAACGCCCCGATCGTGGCCATGACCCCGACCGCTACCGGCACGGGCTACTGGTTGTGCGCCCGGGACGGCGGGGTGTTCGCCTTCGGGAACGCGCAGTTCCGAGGGTCGATGGGTGGCACGCGGCTCAACCAGCCGGTGGTGGGCTGCGACGCCCCACTGGCCCAGAGCGGGCCGAAGCCGTAGCGGCCCGTCCCGCCTCCGCCTGGAGTCCATGGCGCTTCGGATTCGACCTGGACCTCCGCGGGTATCTCCGTGGGAGGACAGACGAAGGAGTAGCAATGGGACTGGGCGTCAGCATCTTCCTTATCGCTGTCGGCGCAATACTGGCGTTCGCCATCGAGGTTTCCACTGACGGCGTCGACCTCAACATGGTCGGTGTCATCCTCATGATCGTCGGTGGTATCGGTCTGCTCGCCTCGATGGTGTTCTGGAGCAGCTGGGGCGGCTTCGGAGGCCGTGGTGACACGGTGGTTGTGGACCGGGGCCGTCGGCGCCGGCGGATCATCGAGGAGGACGTGCTCTAGTCGCGCATCGTCCTTGAAGTAGATGCGTTCAGGGTCGAGTTGAGCGATCTCGGAAGGATCGAGGTCGGACAGCTCCGGATTCTGCTCCAGCTGCAGAAGCTTCCGCCGGTACGCGTCGAGCCTCGGCTTCGTCAATTGAGCCAGGTCATTAGGGCCGATTGGCTTCACGCTGCGCGGGTTCACCAACCAATGCTGCCCTGATCGCGAGGCATACGAACAGTGGGCGCCTCCGCGTCCGAACTCACCTCCGGGAGCCCTCGACCTCCCTGATGAACCGGTCGATGTTGGCGTCGGATACGTCGTAGGCGCTGAGCAGGTCACGGACGTAGCCCTCCTTCTCGTGCTGGCTCCAGTCGCTCCAAGGTCGGGCGCGGCGAGCGGTTCCCAAGCTGATCGTCCACTCGCGTTGGCCGGGCTGGACTTCGTACTCGGCGCCCGAGGCCGGGAAGCGTTGCTGGAGCGCCGCACGCGTTCGTCGGGCCAACTCGGCCACGATAGGACTTCCGGCGATGGCGCTATCGTGAGGTTCTTCGGAGAACTTCGCCTCTCGAAGCACCTTCTCCAGAGCGACAAGTTCGTGCACTCCGTGCACTGCGATCTGTGGTTCGTTCTCGGCATCCATCGAGCTGGATGATGCCGGACAACGGCGCCCACCGCCCGGCGCAGTCGAAGCCAACGCTCCGACGTTGGGATTCGCCAGCGGCACGCCACTCACCTCCGGCCGAGGGCTCGCCTCGGCGGCGCCGGCTGCGCGACCTGCTCGAGGCGGAGCTGGGCGTCAAGCACCCGGAGCCGGACAGTGGCGTCCGGCGCCGCGGCGGCCAGCGCGTCGCGCTCGACCCGGATGCGGGCCAGGCGCACGACGACGTCCGGTCGAGCCGACAGCCTGGGGTGCGCCGGCCCGTCTTCCCCGGCCACCGCGTCGGTGTCGAGAACCCAGCGCTGTCGGGTGCTGCGGCCCCACTCGGCCACCAGGTCCTCGACGGCCTGGTGACGTCGTCGGCGGTGGCGTAGAGGTAGCTCGGGCCTCGGGCTCGGCTCATGGCCACGTAGCCAAGCTCCCGCCCGCCGCCGTCTGCGAACACATGCGCCCGGTCAACGGTGGCTGCCTGGTTGCGATGGACGGTGAGGGCGTACGCGTAATCCAGGTGCTCGTCGTCCAGCTCGGCGTCGGCCAGCACCTCCTGGCGGCCGTCGTCGAAGCGCAGCGTGAGGCGATCGGCGCCCACGGCCACCACCTCGGCCCGCTCGCTGGTCACCCACCGGCCGTCGCCAGGGCTGAGCAGCACCACCCGGTCGCCGGCCGCGTGGCGCCGGCCGCCCGGGGCCTCCAGCTCCGGGCCGCCCACCTCGCCGAAGGCGACCATGCGAGCCCGGGCCAGGACGTTGAGCGCCGCCACGTCCCGGCGCCGCCAGGCAAGCAGGGCGGTGTCGTGGCCTGAGCGGCGGTCGTAGTCCCAGGCCGCCACGGCCGCCGCAAGCGCCTCGTCCCGCCCCGGCCGGACGACGATTCGGCCGCTGTCCCGGTACCAGGCCACGGCCCTGGCCACGCTGCGGCCCCGAAGCTGCTCCAGAGCACCCCGCTCGTCCGGGGCCCGCTGGCGCACGTTCTCCCCCAACTCCACCACCGCCGGGGGGTGGCGGGCCACCAGGGCCTCCAGGCCACCTCCGGGGCCGACGGCGCCCAGCTGGTGGTGGTCGCCGATGAGCACCGCCTTGGCCCCGGCCGCCTCCACCGCCACCAGCAACTTGAGCAGGGCGGCGTCGTCGGCCATTCCGACCTCGTCGATCAGCAGCACGGTGCGCTCGTCCAGGCGGAGTTGGTCGTGCTCCAGGCGCCAAACCATCGAGGCCACCGTCCGCGACTCCACGCCGGCCTCGGTGGACAGGGAGCGTGCGGCCTGGCCGCTGATGGCCGTGCCCAGCACCCGGTGGCCCTCCGCCTCGAAGGCGGAGCGCACCACCTCCAGGGCATTGGTCTTGCCCGACCCGGCCACCCCCACCACCACATCGAGCCCCCGGCCCGAGCCGCAGATGGCCGCCACGGCCCGGCGCTGGCCGTCGGTGAGCGACCGGCCCAGCCGGTCCTCGG